>NZ_RZTA01000097.1:0-25607 GCF_004023115.1 Mesorhizobium sp. M6A.T.Cr.TU.017.01.1.1 | reverse complement strand
CTCCTCCTGCGACGGGCGAAATTCGCGAAAGCGGCGATGACGGCCGATCTCCCCCCTTGAGGGGGAGATGTCCGGCAGGACAGAGGGGGGCGCCGTAGAGCGCTACGGACGACTTCAAGCGGCATCCGGCACAACACCTGCGGGATTCCGCACAGCCTCTGCGCAAGGCATGGCTCATCTTCCCCGTTTCCAGGAGGCACCCATGAGCATTGTCGTTTTCGACCCCGACAGCACCGAGGACGTCGACTTCAAGGACCGTATGCGCCACCCGGCGGCGGCCGATCCGGCCGGCGGCATGTGGCTGTCCGATACCGAGCCGTCCTTCATCGACGCGGATGCACTACGCAAAGGCCGGCTCGCCAAGCTGCGCGCCTGGATGCGCGAGGCCGGCTATGGCGGCGTGGTGCTGTTCGATCCCTATAACCAGCGCTACGCCACCGGCTCGCGCAACATGTTCGGCTATTTCCTGCGCAACTCGACCCGCTACTTCTTCATCCCCACCGAAGGGCCGATCGTGCTGTTCGAATATCCGCAGAGCTACCATGTCTCGATGGTGCTCGACACGATCGACGAGGCGCGTCCTTCCAAGCTGGTGTGGTCCTCGGTGTCGGGCCGCGACGACGAAACAGCGGGTCCCTTCGCCGACGAGATCGCAGAACTGCTCAAGGCGCATGGCGGCGGCTCGATGAAGCTCGGCCTCGACCGCTGCGGCCATCTGCAGGCGCTGGCGCTGGAAAAGCGCGGCTGCGAGGTCAGGGATTGCCAGGGCGAAATCCTCGCCGTGCGGGCGGTCAAGACGCCCGAAGAAGTAAAATGCCTGCAGGTGTCGATGGCCGGCGCCGAGGCCGCCGTCTACGCGGTGCGCGAGGCGATCAAGCCCGGCGTTTCCGAGAACGATCTGTTCGCCATCATGTATCACGAGGTGATCCGTCAAGGCGGCGAGTTCATCGAAACCCGGCTCTTGACCTCCGGCCAGCGCACCAACCCGTGGTTCAACGAGGCGAGCGGCCGCAAGATCAGGCCGGGCGAACTTTTGGCGCTGGATACCGATACGATCGGCTGCTACGGCTATTATTCGGACTTCTCGCGCACCTTCCGCTGCGGGCCGGGCAAGCCGACGGATTATCAGAAATCGCTCTACCGCATGGCCCACGACCAGGTTCAGCACAACATCTCGATCGTGAAACCCGGCATGGCGTTTCGCGAGATTGCTGAAAAGGCTTGGAAGATCCCGGACCGCTTCGTCGACCAGCGCTATACCTCTGTCATGCACGGCGTCGGCATGCATGGCGAGACGCCGTTCATCGCGCACGCCATGGACTACGAGACCTATGGCCGCGACGGTTTTGTCGTGCCCGGCATGGTGGTCAGCGTCGAGAGCTATATCGGCGAGAAAGGCGGACGCGAGGGTGTCAAGCTCGAAGACGAGATACTGATCACCGAGACCGGCACCGAGCTTCTGTCGCGCTTTCCCTATGAGGACGATTTTCTTGACAGGCAGGTTTGAATGAAGAGCCCGATCACGATCGAGCGCGGCACGGCGGCCGCGGTCTTCGTCGACCTCCAGGAGGAGCATCGGCAGGACAAGCGCTATCTGGTCGAAGGTTTTGGCGACATTCTCGCCAACGTCCAGCGCCTGCAGGCCGCAGCGCGGGCCAACGACGTGCTGCTCTACCATTCGGCCTATATCGTCGATCTCACCAGGGAGGCGCGGCGGTTCCATCCGGTCGATGCGAATGGCAGGTCGGCTTTCTCCGACAAGGACGATCCGCTGACGGCGATCTGTCCGGAAGTGGCGCCGGTCGCCGGCGAGATGATGCTGGTCAAGACTGAGGCCAGTGCCTTCGGTGCAGGCCCTGCCGCCGGCCGGCTCAAGGCCGAAGGCATCGAGTGGCTGGTCGTTGCCGGCGTGTGGACCGAGGCCTGCATCGACGCCACCGTCAGGGATGCGGTGTCATCAGGCTTTCGGGTGCTGCTGGTCAAGGATGCCTGCGGCAGCGGCAGCACGGCGATGCACCAGACTGCCATCCTCAACCTTGCCAACCGGCTCTATGGCGGCGCCGTCACCACCACCGACGGCGCCTGCCGCCTGATCGCAGGCGAGACCGTCGATGCATGGCAGGTCGTGGGTTCCGTGCCTTTGCGCTTCACCTACGAAAACGCGGCCCGGCTCTACGACGAGCTCTGACGCTTCCAGCGGATTTGGTGGGATCGGATGGCAATGGTCAGCGACGCCGAAAAGCCCGAGACAGCAAAACGGGGAAAATACGCGACGCTGCTCGACCCGGCGCTGTGGGCCTATATCGACCGGGTCAACGCATGGTATCCACCCGAAATGGATCTGCCGGTCGACAAGCAGCGGGCGGTCTATGACGCGATGTGCCGGGCGTTTCACGCGGGCACTCCCGCAGGCGTCGAAGCCAGCGACAGCGCGGTTGCCGCTGGCGACCATGCGATCCCGATCCGGCGCTACCAACTGGCGGGCAAGGCACCGCAAGCGATGGTCGTTTATTATCACGGCGGCGGCTTCGTGCTTGGCGGGCTCGACAGCCATGACGACATCTGCGCCGAGATCTGCGCCGGCACCGGCTTTACGGTGCTGTCCGCCGACTACCGGCTGGCGCCCGAACATCTGCATCCGGCCGCCTTCGACGATGCGCTGACGGTGTTCGAATGGGCGGCGACGACAAGCGGGCTGCCGGTCGTGCTGTGCGGTGAGAGCGCCGGCGGCAATCTCGCCGCTGGGGTGGCGCATGCGGCACGCCATCATCCTCGCCACGCAATCGGCCAGGTGCTGATCTATCCGGAGCTGGGCGGCGATGAGAGCGCCGGCTCCTATGTCGAGCACGCCGAAGCGCCGCTGCTGACGCTCAGCGACATCGGATTCTATCGCCAGGTCCGCTCCGGCAAGGCACAGTCGCCAGACGACCCGACCTTCGCGCCGCTGCGCGACAGCGACTTCTCCGGCCTGCCGCCGACGGTCGTCGTCACCGCGCAATGCGATCCGCTGTCATCGGACGGCGAGGCCTATCGTGACCGCATCCTCGCCGCCGGCGGCCGCGCCTGGTGGTACGAAGAGCCGCGCCTCGTGCACAGCTTTCTACGCGCCCGCAAAACCGTGCCGCGGGCCGACGAAGCGTTCACCCGCATCGTCGCCGCCATCGCCACGCTCGGCAAGGGCGGCTGGTTGTAGGGAAGCCGCGATGAGGGGGACCTTCCGTCTGCGGAACAGCGCACAACAACTGCGGAAATGCGAACATTTCTTCGCTGAAGCCCGCACTATCATCGCCTATGACCAAAGGCGCCCGGCAACCGCATCCGCCCCCGCGAAGCGGTCGACCGGGCGCCGACAGGGAGGAACGACGATGAAATTCATGCTGACCGACAGAGCATTGCATCCGCAGGCCGAACCCGTCGCCGACGGCTTCAAGAAAGGCGGCATGAATAGACGCGAATATCTCGCCACAATGGCAGCACTGGGCGTCAGCGCCGCCGGCGCGCTGGCGCTGGGCGGCCTTGCGCCCTCCCCGGCCAGGGCGGCCGAGGAGCCGAGGCGCGGCGGCGTCTTGCGCGTCGCCATGAACGTTAAGGGCTGGAAGGATCCGCGCACTTTCGACGGCGTCGAAATGTCCAATGTCGCCCGTCAGTGCAACGAATATCTGGTGCGCTGGAACCGCGATTTCACCTTCGAGCCGTGGCTGCTCGAGAGCTGGGAGACCAGCGACGACGCCCGCGTGCTCACGCTGCACGTCCGCAAGGGCATCACCTGGTCGAATGGCGATACCTTCAACGCCGACGACGTCGTCCACAATCTGACGCGCTGGTGCGATGCCGGCGTCGCCGGCAATTCGGTCGCCGAGCGCATGGGCGCGCTGGTCGACGCAGCCACCAAGAAGCCTGTCGACGGCGGCATCGAGCGTGTCGACGACTTTACCGTTCGGCTCAATCTGCCGAAGCCCGACATATCGCTGATTGCCGGCATGACCGATTATCCGGCGCTGATCATGCATCGCAGCTACGATGGCGACGGCGATCCGCTGAAGGCGCTGGCGATCACCACTGGACCTTGCGAACTGGTGGCATGGAACGCCGAGGTTGGCGCCGAGGTCCGCCGCAAGGATAAGCCATGGTGGAAGGGCGACTTCTATCTCGACGGCATCCAATGGGTCGACTACGGCTCCGATCCCAATGCCATGTTCTCGGCTTTTGAATCGGGCGAGATCGACACCAACCACGAAACCGCCGCCGATACGGTTTCGCAAACCGACGCCATGGATCTAAGCAATTCCGAGCTTGCCACCGGCTCGACCATCGTAGCGCGCTTCAACGTCGGCAATCCGCCCTATGACGACATCAAGGTGCGGCGCGCCGCCCAGCTCGCCGTCGACAACGGCACGATCCTGAAGATCGGCATGGACGACAGGGGCAAGCCGGCCGAGAACCACCATGTCGGCCCGATGCACGCCGAATACGCCGATATCGGCCCGGCCATGCGCAACGTCGACGAAGCCAAGGCGCTGCTTGCCGAGGCCGGCAAGTCCGACCACGAATACGACCTCATCTCCGTCGATGTCGACTGGCAGAAGAACACCGGCGACGCCATCGCCGCGCAGATGCGCGACGCCGGACTGAAGGTCAAACGCACCGTGCTGCCGGCGGCGACGTTCTGGAACGACTGGAGCAAATATCCCTTCTCCTGCACCGAATGGCTCGGCCGGCCGCTGGGCGTCCAGGTGCTGGCTCTTGCCTACAAATCAGGCGCCGCCTGGAACGAGAGCGCCTATGCCAATCCCGAGTTCGACGCCTTGCTCGACAAGGCGCTGGCCACACCCGACGCTGGCGCCCGCAAGGAGATCATGGCCAAGATCGAACAGAATTTGCGCGACTCCGGCATCATCATCCAGCCCTATTGGCGCTCGGTCTATCGGACCTATCGCAAGGGCGTGCATGGCTGTGAGCAGCACCAGTCGCTCGAGCAGCATTTCGAGAAGGTTTGGCTCGAGGCGTGATCGCGGGTCTTCCCTTCTCCCCTTGTGGGGTCCGAAGGACGGGCGAGGCAAGTGACTCGCCCCGGGAGTGGATTGGCGCGCAGCGCCAAGACGGTTGAGGGGTGTTGGACGAAGCGATCGGTGCCAAGCTGGAACACCCCTCATCCGGCCGCTTCGCGTCCACCTTCTCCCACAAGGGGAGAAGGGAGAGCCACGCCGGACCTTGATATCTCACGTCCGAGGCGCACTGTCTCCCGCACCAGCAGGTCGAGATCCTCGCGCCGGGTTACGGTGATTGTTGATCGCCACCCTGAGGCAATGCTGGCCATGCACCGTCGTGTCCGAAAGGGCGGCGATGCCTTCTTCCTGCAGCCTCAGCATGATCTCGATGTTGAGCGCCTTGTGTCGCTCGCCCGACGTCTCGTCGCCGCGGTAGCGAAAACAGACGATGTTGATGCTCGGTGGCGCGACGAGTTCCAGCAGCGGCTCGGCCTCGATCAGCGTGCTGAGATAATGTCCCTGCGCGATGTTTTGGTCGATCAGGCGGCCGAACTTCTCGATGCCGTGCTCCTTCAGCGCCATCCATACCTTCAGCGCCCGGAAACCGCGTGACGTCTGCAGGCCGTAATCATGCAGCCAGTGTCCGGAGGCGAGGCCGCGCGGCGTCGATTCCAGATATTCCGGCGTGACCGCGAAGGTTTTGCGATGCGCTGAAGCATCCCTGACTAGGATCAGGACCTATTAATTTGGCATTCAGCAGTCGATTGCAACGGCCGCCAGCCATCGCTCAAGCGATGGACCAGAAGCCCTTGTGTGAGCTCCTGCTCGCCAGGAGTTAGGCTGCGACTTCCCGGATCGCTCGCGCAAAGACGGGCAAAGAGCGCTCCACCATGCCGTCGTTTGCAGTCAAACTGATCCGCAGACGTCCAGGCAATTGGGCGACGCTGCCGGGCAGCACCCAGACACCGTCAGTTGCGAGGCGTGCCGCGAAGGCCATGTCGTCCGGTATTGGGGAGCGTGGAATGAGATAGAAGGTACCTTCAGGCACCGGCAGGTCGTATCCCGCTGCCCTCAAGCCTTCGACCATGCGATCGCGGCGCCGCGCGAGGGCTGCGACATCTATGCTGAGCTTCTCGAGATCAGGCAGTGCCCGCTGCAGGGTACGGCCGGCGAAAGCCCAACCGTGCGAAACCTGCGCTATGTCGACAGCCTCGCGCAACAGTATGCGATCGGCCTCGGGCATGTCCGCCCCGAGTGCGAGCCAGCCCAGGCGCTCGCCGGGCGCGAGCAAGGTCTTGCCGAAGGAATAGGCGATCAGCGTGTGCGGGTAGCTCTCGGCCGGACTGATATGCGCATGGCCGTCAAACACCAGTCGCGCATAGGGCTCGTCGGCAAGGAGATAAATCACCTTGCCAAATCTTTCGGACGCGGCCGCGAGCTTGTCGGCGAGCGCGTCGAGTTGAGCACGGGGAAAGATGCGGCCGGTCGGGTTGTGCGGCGTGTTGACCACCACCACGCGGGTGCGCGGGGTGATCGCTGCCTCAATCCTTTCGAGATCGAGGTCATAGGTTCCCGGTGCTAGGTCGACGGCGACGGGTGTCCCTGCCGCGCCGCGAATCTGGGCACCATAGGCGAACCAGCCGGGACGCGGATAGATGACCTCCTCTCCCACCTCGAGCACGGCGAGCAACGCAGCCGCTATCGCGCCGAACCCTCCCGCGGTGATCGCAATGTCGTCTGGCTTGTAGTTCCGGCTTCGCGCCTGGCTGAGCGAGCGGGCCACCGTTTCGCGCGCCAGCGCATCGTACTTTTTATAACCGAACCAGTGAACATCCTGTGGCTCGACGTGGCGGATCAATGCATCGACAAATCCACGCAACGGCGTTTCCTGCGGATTGCCGAACATGAAATCGCAGGCATCGGGCCCCAGGCCGTCGCCCTCCAGGACTTTTCGCGCAAAATCCATGACCGTGCGCATTTCCTCGGTGACGGCGAGCATCCGGCTGGACACGGTGGCGATTGGCACGATGCGCTCCCCCTGCTGCAGGCGGCGCATGTCGAGCGTTTCTTCGAAAGCCATGCCGGAGGATTTTGGCGTCGCGTCCATGTTGGTTTCTCCCTCTCCCGCTACTCAGCCGGGAACTGGCAACCCGGCGTCGAGCGCGAAAGCGCTGTCTCCTCCGCGTCCATCTCGGCTTCGATGCCGTCGAACAGCGGCGTCGTCATGTAGCGTTCGCCGGTGTCGGGAAGCATGCACAGGATCACCGAGCCGGGTGCGGCTTTTTCCGCGATCTGGCGTGCCACGGCAAAAGTGGCTCCGCCGGAGATGCCGGTGAAAATCCCTTCCTTTTGCGCCAGCGCCTTGGCCCATTTGATGCCCTCGGGCCCGGGGACAGGCACCACCTCGTCGTAGAGGCTGGCGTCGACCGCCTCCTGCAGCACGTTGGGGATAAAATCCGGGGTCCAGCCCTGGATCGGGTGCGGCTCGAAAGCCGGATGGCTGGCGGCGGGCGCTCCGTCGGCGCCACGCTCCTGTGCCTTGCCGCTGCCGATAAGCTGGGCGTTGGCGGGCTCGGCCAGCACGATTCTGGTCTCCGGACGCTCCCGGCGCAGCACGCGTCCGACACCGACGACGGTGCCGCCGGTTCCGTAACCGGTGACGAAGCAGTCGAGCCGCGCGCCGGTGAAATCGTTGATGATCTCGCGCGCCGTCGTCGCCTCGTGTATGGCGGCATTGGCCTTGGTCTCGAACTGACGGGCCAGGAACCAGCCATTGGCTTCCGCCAGCTCAACCGCCTTCTTGTACATGCCGAAGCCTTTCTGGGCGCGCGGCGTCAGCACCACCTTGGCGCCCAGCATCCGCATCAGCTTGCGGCGCTCGATGGAGAAACTGTCGGCCATGGTCACCACCAGCGGATAGCCCTTCTGCGCGCAGACCATGGCCAGCCCGATGCCGGTGTTGCCGCTGGTCGCCTCGACCACGGTCTGCCCCGGCTTCAAGGCGCCACTGCGCTCGCCCTCCTCAATGATGTTGAGCGCCAGCCGGTCCTTCACCGACGCCGCCGGATTGAAGAACTCGGCCTTCACATAGATCGTCACACCATCGGGGCCGAGATTGTTGATCCTGATCACCGGCGTATCGCCGACGGTGTCGAGAATACTGTCGAACAGGCGGCCGCGGCCGGCCGTGGTCCTGATTTTTTGCTGATACAACATGGCTGTTCTCCTCTTTTTGTTATTGTCACGAGTTGTCGTCACGAGCCGGTTACAAACCGGCGGCTTGGGCGGCGAGGTTTCGAGACCTTACCGCGGTAAGGTGCCTTTGCCGGCAATGCGGCTCGGAAAGCGGCAGTGGCGTCCGGCGCGGAAAATTCGTTGCCGGATGCACTCTATCGCTTTCAGTGATAAAGCAGAGGGCGATAGGCCAGCGTGGGAGCAAGCGTGGAAACGCACGTGGAATCCGCTCGATCGAGCCTGGGCGGCGCAACGGCCGGGCTGTCCGTGCGGCTGCTCGGGCCGCTGACGATCATGCGCGACGGTGCCGTCGTGCAACTGCCGGCATCGCGCAAGCTGCGCGCACTCTTCGCCTATCTGGCGCTAGCGCCGCATGCCGTCGGACGCAGCCGTCTGTGCGAGCTCTTGTGGGACGTGCCGAACGATCCGAGGGGCGAGCTTCGCTGGTGCCTCAGCAAGCTCAGAAGCATTCTCGACGACCCCGCCAGGATCGAGACGTCTGGCGATACGGTCGCGCTTGATCTCAGCGGCAGTCTCGTCGACGCGATCGATATTGCCTCGGCCGCCACTGAAGGACTCGAGACGCTCGATCTGGAGCGGCTGCAGGTCTTGTCCGGCCTGTTCGTCGGCGATTTCCTCGACGGGCTGGAGATCGACCGCAGCCCGCATTTCAACAGCTGGCTGATCGCGCAACGCCGCCGGTTCAGATCATGCCATGCCGCCGTCCTGGAACATCTCGTCAACAATCTCCCGGCAGATGCCGACGAAACCTCTCCGCATCTGGAAAAGTGGGTGGAACTTAATCCGTTCGACGGGCGCGCGCATGCGGCTCTTCTGGCAGGGCTTGCACGGCGCGGCCAGATCGGCGCGTGCGAGGAACATCTCGCTTCCGCGGAGCAGCTGTTTGCTTCGGAGGATCTGGATTTCAGTCCCGTTCGTGAGGCATGGCGGACGCTCCGCAGCGAACGGCCTGCCGCGACGCTCTGGGCGCGACCGGCACTTCTGCCCGCGGCCCCCCAGCCGTCGATTGTGCTTCCCCATCCCGATACTGCTGCATCGCAGAAGGCTTCGCTTGCCGTGATGCCTTTCATCGAGGAAGCCGGCATCGGCAGTGCTCGCGGTGGCCCCTCTCGCGGTGGATTAGCCGACGGCCTCACCCACGACATCATCACCCGTTTGGCCAAGCTCAGGGACTTCTTCGTCATCGCCCGCGGCTCGGTCTTTGCGCTGGCGGAAAAAAACATCGCGCCCGAAGACGCCGGCCGGCGGCTTAACGTCGACTATGTCGCCACCGGCACCGTGCGCAGCCAGGCAGGCCGCGTCGTGGTCTCAGTCGAACTTGTCGAGGTTCGCACGGTCAGGATCGTCTGGGCCGAGACGTTCGAGCGCAAGCCCGACGATATCTTTGCCGTCCTCGACGATATCGGCAACAGCATTGTCTCGTCGATCTCGGCCGAAATCGAGATGGTCGAGCGCAACCGCGCCTTGCTGAAAGCGCCCAACTCGCTGAATGCCTGGGAGGCTTACCATCGCGGCCTCTGGCACATGTATCGCTTCACCCGCACGGAAAACGAACAGGCCCGGCATTTCTTCGGCATGGCCCTGAAGCTCGATCCGACCTTCGCCCGTGCCTATGCCGGCCTGTCCTTCACCCATTGGCAAAACGCCTTTCAGCGCTGGGGAGACCGCGACAGGGAAAGCGCGCTGGCCTTCGAAACCGCCGGCCAAAGTCTTCTGGTCGATGACCACAATCCGGCCGCCCACTGGGCCATGGGCCGGGCCCTGTGGCTGCGCGGCGAGCAGGACGGATCCCTCATCGAGTTGGAGCGGGCCGTCGACCTCAGCCCGAACTTCGCGCTTGGCCACTACGCACTTTCGTTTGTACACTCGCAGTCGGGTGACCCAAAAGCGGCGATCGGTTCATCCGACCATTCGCGCCATCTGAGCCCGTTCGATCCGCTGCTGTTCGGCATGCTGGGGGCCAGGGCGATGGCGCATGTCCGGCTCGGCCAGTTCGACGAGGCTGCCGAATGGGCGCTGAAAGCCGCCGCCCGTCCCAATGCTCATGCCATCATCCTGGCGATCGCCGCCCACTGCCTTGCGCTGGCGGGACGGCTTGACGAAGCGCGAAACTTTTCCGCCGCGCTGCGCAAGACGCTGCCGAACTACTGCGCCGATGATTTTATCGGCACCTTCCGCTTCGAGCCGGACGCCGAGGCCATGTTCCGGCAAGGGGCGAGAAGGATTGGGCTGGGCTGATCCATCCCAGGTCGGGATGGTGCTTGTGAAGCGAATGAGCCCGAGCCATGCCTCCGTCTGACACTACAACCGATCGTGGCCGCGATCCTCGCCCGGCCTTCTCGGTGCGGATAACTGAGTGCACTTTACGACTCAGCTATGTATCTTATCGGAGCTGACCTTCTCGGGAGGCTAATGCATGTTGCCCAAAAGGGGTAATGACATGCATACAAAAAATAAAGCGCGTCGCATGGGCCTCTTCAGACGCGTGCTTCAGCTGCGTGCGGAGGCATGAGGACAGGATGACAACGAACCCCAGGAATGACGTCAATAACGGGGTAAAAGTCCAAACGCGCGCAAAGGAGCGAGAGCGCATCGTCCGCGCTGCCGACAGTGTCGATCGGGTCTACGCGGCGATCAAGGAATTCGCGATCGACTATCGTTTCCGGCCGGGAGAGAAGATCAACGAGGTCGAACTCGCGACTGAACTTGGCGTAAGTCGCACGCCGGTGCGCGCGGCTCTCAACAGATTGCAGCGCGACGGCTTCGTGGCATCCGTTCCGAACAAGGGATTCTATGCCCGCGAACTCACGCCGGAAGCCGTGCGCGATCTCTACGAACTCCGCGCGGCGATCGAGCGGGCCGCATTCGTCCTGGCCTGTGAGCGGGCAACGGACACCGAGATCCAGGCGACGGTCGACGCATGGACCAAGCATAGCAGCCTGAAGGGTGAAGGGTCGTGGGCGAAGGTTGCCGTTGCCGATGAAAGTTTCCACATGGCCCTGACGCAATTGTCGAAGAATGCGCAGATGGTCAATGCGCTCGAGGGCCTATGTTCGCGGATTCGCTTTTTCCGGCGCATCGATCTGGAGTCCATGCCGCGCCGCAGCCACAGCTACCAGGAGCATGAGGCGATCATTGATGCCCTGCGCCGTCGCGATGCCGCGGGCGGGGCAGCCCTGGTCGAAAAGCACATCACGCTGAGTTCGGCGCATGCAATGGAGGTGGCCGCGCGTGGCTTAGCGCGGATCTTTTTCGGCACTACCGCGTAGGAGGACCATCGCGGAGAGCGGGGAAGAGGAACACAGCGAGGCGGACCGAGCGTGAGCGGCGGAACAGCCGATCTCCCCCGCATGGGGCCGCATGGGGGGAGATCGGCAGCTTCGTCGCCTCGCCCATCTCTTCAGGCCTCTTGTGAATTCCAACCAACCTTCTAAAGTGTACTCACTTTGTGATTTCCGGAGGCGTCATGCGCATAGTGGTGCTGGGTGGCGGCGTCGTTGGTGTCACGACAGCCTATCAACTCCAAAGGGACGGTCACGACGTCGCGCTCATTGAACGCAATGCGCAGGTCGCCGCTGAAACGAGTTGGGGCAATGCCGGTATGATCGCGCCAGGCCATTCCTTTGTCTGGTCGTCCCCCAGGGCGCCGATAACCTTGCTGAAATCGCTGGTGCTCCAGGACCAGGCGCTGCGCTTCAAGTTCTCGGCGGATCCGCGGCTCTATACGTGGTCCTGGTTGTTTCTCATGGAATGCACGGCCGCCAAGGCGCGGCGCAACACGCTGCTCAAGCATCGCCTCGCCGCCTACTCGCAGGCAGTGCTGCGCGAGGTCGTTGCCGACGAGCAAATCGACTACGACCGTAACGATCGCGGCATCGTCTATTTCCATCGCAGCCAGCAGGCGCTCGACAATGGTGTCGAGCATATGGAGCTGCTGCAGTCGGACGGACAAGAGATCAAGGTGCTCGACCGAGACGCGATCGTCGCGCTCGATCCGTCTCTGGCGTCCGCCAAGGACAAGATTGCCGGCGGCATCTATTGCCCGACCGACGAGACCGGCGACCCGGCAAAGTTCACCAGGGCCCTCGCCGCCAAGATTATCGCCCGCGGCGGCGCCATCCACACAGGCACGAAGATCACCGGTATCGAAACGACCGGCGACGCTGTCGCGCAGGTGCTCACCGACAAAGAGCCTTTCAGGGGCGATGCCTATGTGCTTGCGCTCGGGAGCCACAGTCCTGTTCTGGCAAGAAAGATCGGCATTCGACTGCCGATCTACCCGATCAAGGGCTATTCGCTGACGATCCCGATCGGCAATCGTCCGCTGCCGCCGACCATCGCCTCCGTCGACGAGCACAATCTGGTTGCCATCTCGCGCTTCGGCGACCGCATCCGCGTCACCGCAACGGCGGAGTTCGCCGGCTACGACACCAGCCATAAGCCCGCCGATTTCGCCTTCATGAAAGGGGTTGCCGAGGACCTCTACCCCGAGGGCGCCGACTACCATCGCGCGGAAATGTGGGCGGGTCTGAGGCCGATGACGCCGAACAATCTTCCCGCCTTCGGACGGCAACGCTTGCGCAACCTCTTCCTCAACACGGGGCATGGCCACATCGGCTGGACCATGTCGCACGGGTCGGCCCGGATCACCGCCGATCTGATCGCCGGCCGGACGCCGGCCATTCCAATGGATGGTCTTTGAACCGACTTTGAAAGGGAACGCCATGTCTTTCGACAACGCTATGTCTCTCAACAACGTCATGTCTGCCAACGTCGCCGCCACGCGCCTTGCGTCTTCCGGGCCGATTGACCTCGGCGTGCTGCCATCGGAACTCGACGGCGGTCTGGCGTCACGCGCGGCGATCGGCCTTGTGGTGCTGGCCACGGATCAGACCCTGGAGCATGAATTCCGCGCGCTCGTGCGCCAGTCCGGTGTCGCCTTCTACGAATCCCGCGTCTTCAGCGACAACGACATAACCACCGACACCTTGCGCGCCATCGGTCCCAGGATCGCGCCGGCCGTCGACCTCATCTTGCCGAGCATTCCCCTGGACGTCGTTGCCTTCGGCTGTACCTCGGCGACGATGACGCTCGGCGAAGAGGCGGTTTTCGCGGAGATCAGGAAGGCACGGCCAAATGTCGCCTGCACCACACCCGTCACCGCCGCGCTCGCGGCGTTCAAGGCTCTCGACGTCAAAGGCATCGGCCTGCTGACGCCCTACGCGCCGCAGATCAATGAAAACCTCGTTGCCTATTTCAGCGGGCGCGGCGTCGACATATCAGCCGTCGCGACCTTCGACCGGCGCGACGATCGCGACGCCGCCCGCATCTCGGTCACATCGATCGAAGCCGCGGCCGAGCGGATGGCTGCCACGCCGGGGGTGGATGCGGTCTTCGTATCATGCACCAGCCTGCGCATCGCCGAAGCGGCCGCCGGGCTCGAGCAGCGCATTGGCGTGCCGGTCACGTCCAGCAACCACGCCATGGCCTGGCATTGTCTGCGGCTTGCCGGGATCAATGACGTCGTGCCCGCCGGAAGGCTTTTTGGATTGCCGAGCAACTGACTGGCGATCGCGGCGCACTGCCTTGCGCTGGCGGGACGGCTTGACCAGGCACGAAATTTTCCGCTGTTCTTCGCAAGACGCTGCCGAATGACTACGCCGACGATTTTATCTGCGCCTTCCGCTTCGAGCCAGACGCCGAGGCCATGTTCCGGCAAGGCGCCAAGCGCATCGGACTGGGCTGATCCAACCCAGGTCGGACCTGCTTCAACCGGTCAAGACCGCGATCCCTAACCGGCCGACAACCGAACAAAGCCGGGAAATCGGCCAAGAAGATCGGCCAGGAAAGCCGCGTTCGTTGCAGCTATATGCCGAGCATCGTCTTGGCTTGGTTGAGCGCAGCCTCTGATCCTGCATGATCGCCGGCGGCGTGCAATGTCTCGCCTTGGGCGCGCAGTTCCTTGACTTTGGTCTTATCGGCCTCGGAGAGGGTGGCGGTCGGCAACGCCGCGTCGATCGCGGCCATGATGGTCGGGCATGAGTTTGCAAAGGCTGTCGCAGGAACGACCGCCAGGAAAACCGCAAGCGAAATTGATCGTAACATGGACGTTTCTCCCTCGCCGGAACACGCCACGTCGACGACCGGCATAGGAATGGTACAGCTAATGCCCGAACGTGCCAATCACGATGATGCCGCTGGGTTGAGGCAAGCTGCGGTCGGCCGGGCTTTTTCTTGGGGTTCTAAACCTTTCACCACGGCTGGTCGCCACCGACATCGTCATGTCCGAAGTCGACGCCAGGTTCGCGGCAATCGTCAGATCGTCGCAAAATTCCTCGACCAGAGCGGATCAGGTGGGCACAACGGATTTGACATTGCCTTCGGTATCCACCAGGCAGCTTGTCTTCTTGCCGCCGGCATCGAGCTCGACCTGATAGGTTTGGGGATCGATCTTGCTCGACGAAACCGGAAGTATCTTCGTGCTGTCGACGCCGCTCGCCTTGGCGGCCGCGTCGGCGCAAAGAAGCTGAAGGTCCGCCGGGGCCGTCTCGACCTTGGTCCTGGACATCTGTTCCTGGGGAGGCGGCGGCGGGGCGCTGACGCAAGCGCTCAGTGTTCCCACCAAAAATCCAATTGTTGTTGCCCGGATCGACGTTCTCACTGCATGTTTTGCCGACATTGCTTGGTCCCTCCCCGAATGCCGCTTCCCGGCCTTACACACCCTTGTAAAGTGCCGCCCCCTGCATGAGAACGATGACCTTGGCTCCAACCTTGACGCGGGATGCGAGATCGGTGATGTCGTCGTTCCTCATCCGGATGCACCCTGATGACACGTCGAGCCCGATCGTCCAGGGCTCCGGCGTGCCGTGTATCCGGTAGATCGTGTCCTGGTCGCGCTCATACAGATAGAGCGCCCTGGCGCCGAGCGGGTTGTCCGGCCCTCCCGGCATGCCTCCCGCATGTTTGACCGCATTCGGATCACGAGCGATCATTTCGGCCGGGGGCGTCCAGGTCGGCCATTCCGCCATGCGGCCGACGCGCACGATTCCGGCCCATCCAAATCCCTCCCGGCCGACGCCGATACCGTAGCGCATGGCCCGCTGACCGGGCTGCACAAGATAGAGAAAATGCTGGTTGCCATCGATGATGATCGTGCCGGGCACTTCCGCGGTGCGGAACTTGACCATCTGCGGCCGAAACGCCTCCGGCACTTCATTGTGCGCGGCATAGTATTTGCGTGCCTTGGTGCGGTCGTAGTCCACCCATTTGCGGGTTTTCGGATCGAAAACCTGTGTTCCCGCAGCCAGCGCCGCCACTGCGACAAGACCGAACGCTGCCGCGACAATTGCGGTCAGGGAGCGCCGTTGGAGAATGGCGCGTCCCGCGATCATCAGCTTGCCGTTCATGGATTTGCCCACCCGTTCACCCGAGCGCCCTGTGCAGCAACCCATTGTTTGGCGTACTCGTAAGGATCCTGACGCTCCACTTGGAGCGCATAACTCATCTTCGCGGCGTCCTCGGGCTTGAGCGCGACCCGTTCCAGGAACTCGACCACCTTCGGATATTTTTTGCGCAGTGAGGTGGCGTAAGCGATATGGAAATGTGCGGTATCCCATGACACTGGCGCGCTGGACTTCGAGACCCAGAGCGGGTCCTCGGAAGGCAGCACGATCTTCCACTTTGCCGGGTCAAAAGGCGGCTCGGTAAGCCGGACAATGTCGTGCAGCTCAAACACGTGATGCGGCGCGTAGCAGGCAAACACCATCGGATGAGCCGTGGCGACCGCGGCATCGACGGCCGCCATTCCGACATCCTCCGGCGTCTCCAGCAAAGTCATTGTCTTGGCGTAGCCATAGCTGTTGGCGCGGACACGCTCGATAGCTGTCGAGGACCAACCCTCAGCGCCAATCCACAGTTCCCCATGTCCGTCCCGATCCGTGTCCAACGCGGCAGTTTTGCGCGGGTCGGTGAGGTCCGAAATGTCGCGAATGCCAAATTTGTCGGCGGTTTCGCGGGTTGCGCATATGCCTTGCCATGCCGGCACACCGATGGGACTGATGGCAACCGTGCCGGCATCGTCCACATACTTCTTCACCAGATTGTCGAGGTTGGGCAGCCACATTTCGGGATGAATATCCACCTCGCCCGAATCGAGGCCGGCAAAGGCGATAAGCGTCCCCATCTCGCGCACATCGGCATCGAGCCCGAAATTTTCCTTCAGACTGACCTTGAGAATGTTTGCCGTCGCCTGGCCCGACGGCCAGTTCGGCATTGCAATGACGAGATCAGCCGCTTGGGCCGGGACCGCCAGCATCGTCAATGCCGCCAGCGACATTTTCCGCAGGCACTGCCGAAATCGGTCGTGCATTTCTTCCCCCTCGCTTCGGCGCTGAAATGAACCGGGACGGGAACAATCTGTCACGGCAAGCACCGAGTTGTGACAGCAGCCCCATCTGCCGACGGCAACTGCTGAAGGTGCGGCAGCGCATTCGCCAAAGGGAGCGCCGTCACGTGCCGCTCCTGCACGCTACTCGATGACATACCGTATGGGAAGATGCTTACAACCGGGGGTCGCGCGCCAACTTTCAAGTTGTCCGCGGGCACACGCCTTACGAACTGTAGGGCGTGCTAGGACACCTTGTTGGGTGAGGTCATTCGCAAGGTCATGTGCAGCCGACGGCCCGGAAACCGCAGTTTCCGGGAAATCAAGAACTTACAAAGGGATTTGGTGCCCAGAAGAGGACTCGAACCTCCACTCCTTGCGGAACACGGACCTGAACCGTGCGCGTCTACCAATTCCGCCATCTGGGCTGGTGCGGGCTCTTTAGGCGGGCAAACGGTGAGTGTCAACGCGCTTTTTTGAAACGCACTCGCCGGCTCAGTTCTCCAGCACTTCCTTGGATGCCACGGTCGAATCGGCGTTGAGCTTGTAGATGACCGGCACGCCGGTGCCGAGCTCCAGTTTGACGATCTCCTCGCCCGACTTGCCGTCCAGCGCCATGATCAGCGCACGCAGCGAATTGCCGTGCGCCGCCACCAGCACGGTGCCGCCGCGCAGCACATGCGGCTGCAGGTCGTGCAGATAATAGGGCCAGACGCGCGCGCCGGTGTCCTTCAGGCTTTCGCCGCCGGGCGGCGGCACGTCGTAGGAGCGGCGCCAGACATGCACCTGCTCCTCGCCCCATTTCTTGCGCGCATCGTCCTTGTTGAGGCCGGAGAGGTCGCCATAGTCGCGCTCGTTCAGCGCCTGGTCGCGGATGGTCTCGAGATCGCTCTGGCCGACCGCGTCGAGAATGTGCTGGCAGGTCTTCTGCGCCCTGATCAGCGACGACGTGAAGGCGATGTCGAATTTCAGGCCGCGCGCCTTCAGCTTGGCGCCCGCCTCCTTGGCCTCGGCGTGGCCCAGCTCGGTCAGGTCAACGTCGCGCCAGCCGGTGAAGAGGTTCTTCAGGTTCCATTCGCTCTGGCCATGGCGCACGAGCACGAGAGTTCCCGACATTTTTGCTCCTTCAGTTTGTGGATCAGATCGTCTCAGGCGAGTCCGAGCACGTCCCGCATCGAATACAGTCCCGGCTTCCTGCCGCGCGCCCACAGTGCGGCCTTGACCGCGCCGCGAGCGAAGATCGCCCGGTCCTCGGCGTGATGGGCGAGCGTGATGCGCTCGCCGGTGCCGGCCAGCACCACGGAGTGGTCGCCGACCACCGAGCCGCCGCGCAGCGTGGCAAAACCGATCGAGCCGGTCTTTCGCACGCCGGTGTGGCCGTCGCGCGACCGCACGCTGTTCCCGTCAAGATCGATGCCGCGCCCGACGGCAGCGGCTTCGCCGAGCAGCAGCGCCGTGCCCGACGGCGCGTCGACCTTGTGCCGGTGATGCATTTCCAGGATCTCGATGTCGAAATCATCGGCGTCGAGCGCGCGCGCCGCCTGCTCGACCAGCACCGCCAGCAGATTGACGCCGAGGCTCATATTGCCTGACTTGACCACCGTCGCGTGGCGCGCCGCCGCCTTTATCTTGGCATTGTCGTCCGCGGAGCAGCCGGTGGTGCCGATGACATGGACGATGCGCGCCTGCGCCGCGTAGCCGGCGAATTCGACCGTCGCTGCCGGGCTCGTGAAATCGAGCACGCCGTCGGCCTTGGCGAAGGCCGGCAGCGGGTCGTCGCCGATCGCCACGCCGATATTGCCGATGCCGGCAAGCTCGCCGGCATCCTTGCCGAGATGTGGCGAGCCGGCCCGCTCGATCGCGCCGGCGACGCGTGCGCCCGGTATCGTGTGAATGGCGCGGATCAGCGCCTGGCCCATCCGGCCGGCCGCGCCGACCACCACCAGGCCCATTTCATTGACGGGGGGATCGTTTGTGGCCGCACCGCTCATAAAGTTCTCCCGACCGCCTTTTTCGCGCGGCGCACCGAAGTTTGGATTGGCTTGCCGTCGTCGACAAGCCCCAGCCCCTTGTTGCCCTGCACCCGGTGAAAGCGGGCATAGACGCTGTGCGGGTCGGCCATCAGCGAGGCATGCGTGCCTTGCTCGACCAGCCGCCCCTGTTCCATGACGACGATGTGGTCGGCATTGACCACGGTCGACAGCCGATGCGCGATGACGATGGTCGTGCGCCCTTCCGTCACCTGGGTCAGCGCCTGCTGGACGCGCGCTTCCGCCTCGTTGTCGAGCGCCGAGGTCGCCTCGTCGAGCAGCAGGATCGGCGCCTGCCGCACGATGGCGCGGGCGATCGACAGACGCTGGCGCTGGCCGCCCGACAGCGTCACGCCGCCTTCACCGACAGGGGTGTCATAGCCTTGCGGCTGCTGGCGGATGAAGCCGTCGGCCTCGGCTTGCTGCGCGGCCAGTTCGATCTCGGCGTCGCTGGCGGCGAGCCGCCCGTAGCGGATGTTGTCGCGAATGGTGCCTTCGAACAGATAGGGCTGCTGCGAGACATAGGCGATGGAGCTGCGCAGCGACTGCTTGGTCATCTCTAAAATGTCCTGGCCGTCGACCTCGATGCTACCCGCTTCGACATCATGGAAGCGCTGCAGCAGCGCCACCAGCGTCGACTTGCCGGCGCCCGAGGCGCCGACGATGGCCGTCATCTTGCCGGCAGCGGCGACGAAGCTGAGCTCCTGCAGCACCGGCGCGTCGGCGACATAGCCGAACGACACATTGTTGAAGCGCACCTCGCCCCTGGTGATCTTCGCTTCGACCGCTCCGGGCGCGTCGCCCTGTTGCGGCTCGAGGTCGAGCAGCTCGTAGATCATGCGCGCATTGACCAGCGCCCGTTCCATGCCGACCTGCATGCGCGCCAGCCGCCGGGCCGGGTCGTAGGCGAGCATCAGTGCCGTGATGAAGGAAAAGACCGCGCCAGGCGGCTGGCCGCTGACGGCTGCCCGGTAGCCGGAATAGGCGATGACGCCGGCGACGGCGAAGCCGGCCAGCATGTCCGAGATCGGCGTCAACCGTTCCGACACGCGCGCGATGCGGTTTGCCCGCTGCTCGGCGCCGGTGACAAGATCGCTGATGCGACGCGACAGCTCGTCTTCCAGCGTGAACGCCTTGACGATGGCGATGCCTTGCGTTGCTTCCTGCATGGCGCCGATCAGCCGCGAGTTGATCTGCACCGCTTCGCGCGTGGCGCGTCGTATTCTGCGGGTCAGGTAGACGACCGTGTAGATCAGCGGCGGCCCGACCAGCAGCGACATCAGGGACAGCATCGGATCCTGCCAGATCATGACGCCGATCAGCGCGACCAGCGATACGGCGTCGCGTGCCAATGACGTCAGCGTCATCGAGAGCAGGTCGCGGATGCCGTTGACGTTCTCGTTGATCTGGGCGGCCAGCCGCCCCGAGCGCGTGTCGTTGAAGAAACCGACGCCGAGCTTCATCAGATGAGCGAAGATGCGGCGCTGGTAGCGCGCCACCAGATTGTTGCCGATCCTGGCCAGCGTCACCGCCTGGCCGTAAGTGGCCAGCCCGCGCAGCATGAATGCGCCCAGGATCAACAAGCAGATCAGCGCGATGAGATCGCCGCGCTGTTCGTAGAATATCTGGTCGACGACGTCCTTCATGATCCAGGCGGTGAAGGCAGTCGTAGCCGCAACTATCACCAGGCACAGAACGGCCAGAGCATAATACCAGCGGTACTCGTGGCTGTTCTCGGCGATGATGCGGCGGACCACCGCCACGATCTCGCCGGGCCGGGCTTTGGCTTGGTGCCGGGCTTCCGCTTGATGTTTGGGCGACTGGTTCAAAGTCGGGATCGTTCCGTGATGTCGGTTCGGCCTCGCGGCCGGGCTAATTCGGCAATCCTCTTAGCGCCCCGGTGGCGGCTTGCCTATGGCCGAGGTAGGCAAAACTTCGCCGCGGCTCAGGGCGTCACTTAAGCCCGCCAGCGTCGCCCCGCCGTCTGGACGCCGAACAGCGACGGGTTTCTGGCATAGGCGGCAAGACCGGAAAGCGCTGCCAGCGGATGGGTGATCACATAGACGGGCATGGTGCGCATCATCTCGCTATGCGGCGCCTTGTCCTCGAAGGCGGCGCGGAACTCGCCCGTTTTCAGCGCCGGCAGGATTTTCTGGGCGATGCCGCCGGTCAGGAAGACGCCGCCGCGGCTCATGAACACCAGCGCAAGGTCGCCGGCTGTGCGCCCCAGGCAGGTGACGAACATCGACAGCGCTTCCTCGGCCACCGGATCTGACTTCGCCAGTGCCGCCGCGGTGACCTCGGCCGGCGTGGTGAAGGGCGCCGGCTTGCCGTCCGCCTTGGCCACCGCCCGGTAGGCATTGACCAGGCCGCGTCCGGACAGGATCTGTTCGCCGGAGATTCTGCCCTCGAGCTTCTCGATATGCGGAAAGACCTGGAAATCGCGCGGCGAGCGCGGCCCGATATCCATGTGCCCTCCCTCACCGGGCACCGGAATCCAATGGTTCAGCGCGTGGACCAGGCCGGCGACGCCAAGCCCGGTTCCGGGACCGAGCACCACCCGTCCGGCATTGGGCTCCGGCGCATCGCCGCCGATCTTTTCCATATGCTCTTCGCCAAGCGCCACGACAGCCAGCGCCTGCGCCTCGAAATCATTGAGCACCACGACGTCGCTGAGGCCGAGGCTGGCAAACATCTTTCTCGGCTTG
Organism: Mesorhizobium sp. M6A.T.Cr.TU.017.01.1.1; assembly: GCF_004023115.1. Taxonomy (NCBI): domain Bacteria; kingdom Pseudomonadati; phylum Pseudomonadota; class Alphaproteobacteria; order Hyphomicrobiales; family Phyllobacteriaceae; genus Mesorhizobium; species Mesorhizobium sp. M6A.T.Cr.TU.017.01.1.1. The sequence goes on along the minus strand of NZ_RZTA01000097.1, from coordinate 4,243 downwards.
ACGATCCACGGGCAATTGGTGAGCGGGATCTCGTCGCTGTCGACCGGGCCGGCCACCGCCAGCACGGCGGAGTTGGGCCGGACCGGCGAGCGGTCGAGCACCGCTGCCTGGATCGCGTCGTCGATGGTGTTGAAGTTGGCCGTCTGGACGATCTGCGGCTCGGTTGGTTCCGAGTTCGCGTCGAGCACGATCGAAAAGCGCGCATTGGTGCCGCCTATGTCGCCGATCAGGACCGGAAACTGCAGCGCTGTGTCGTCGTCGCCTGGCATGCTCTTGTCCGTCCCGGTTCCCAGTGGCGTTCCGCTGTTCTTTCGTTGACTAGCGCATGACCTGGAAAAGGGAAAGTCGCTTCAGAGTCAGTTCCGGAGCAATCACCTCAGGTCCGAATTTCGTGCTAGCCCTATTCAGCGTTGGCGCTGCACCTCACCTGCCTGCCGGCATCCTCTCCCCGTATAGTGACGGGGAAAGGGGGCGCTTTCATCGATGGTTCCGCTAATCTCCAACTCTGCAAGAACGGCGCCAAGGCCGCGGCCAGCCCTTTCTCCCGTCACTATACGGGGAGAAATGCCCGGCAGGGCAATGAGGGGCGGCGCCGACCCAACAGTTGGTCGTCTCCAACATCAGTGGAAGCCGAGGCGATTATCCTGGCATCAGTTCCCCGGCCGCGGTCGCGGCAATGGAATGCCGATCTCGGGTGTAGCCGCGAAGGCGTTGATCGAGGCCGGAAGCGCTGCCGCGCCGCTTGCGGATGCCCGCGCCGGCGCCGGGGCCACCGTGAGAGTGGGTGCAGCCGCGACCGGCACGCCGTCGCCATAAAAGGTGACCGCCTCCGCCGAAGCCGGATCGGGCCCGTCGAGCACCGCCTGGCATGCCGCGGGCAGGCTCGCCATCGTCATCACGTCGCGCGCTTTCGGCCTGTCCGGGTTTTTGTTGGGGCGCCACGGTTCCTCGGTGAACCACCATGCCAGAGACTGGTCGCAGCCGTCGCCGGGCGCCGTGTTTTCCTGTGCTTTGCAATTGGGCGAGCCGGGCTGGCAGCCGATGCGGATGTGGAAGTGATAGTCGTGGCCCCAGAACGGCCTGACCTTGCGCAGCCATGCGCGGTCGCCTTTCACCGTGTCGCAGAGCTTCTTCTTGATGCCGGGATTGACCAGGATGCGCTCGACTTCCGCGTAGCTTGCCGCGCGCTTTAGGAGCCGCATATGCGCCGGCACCCAGAGCGCATCCTTCACCAGATGGGTCTTTTCATCGACAAGCAAGGTGGCGCTCATATTTTCGCGCTGGTCGATCGAAAGCTTGCGGTCGGGCATCGGCGTCAGCCAGATGTCGGCGTCGAGGCCGATCTGGTGCGAGGCATGGCCGGTCAGCATCGGGCCGCCGCGCGGCTGCGAAATGTCGCCGACCAGCAGGCCGGGCCAACCGTCGGCCGCGGCGTCGCGCGACAGTTTCTCGATCAGCGCGATCATCGTCGGATGGCCCCAGCGACGGTTGCGCGAAGGCCGCATCACCTCCCATTTCGGGCCGTCCATGGGGATGGCGACGCCGCCGGCAAAGCAGCCCTTGGAATAAAAGCCGATCGATTGCGGCGCAGCCACGGCCGGCAGCTTTTTGGCGCCGAACAGGTCTTTCGCCAGGCCTTCGGCGGCGGCAGGTCGCGCCGCAAGCCCCGCCAGGGCGAGGACGGCGAGCGCTGCTAATGCATGTCGCCCAAAGCATGCCCTCGGGCTTGAACCGAGGGTGCGCAGCGGCTTTGGGACAACGACAGGCATAAACAGAGATCTAAAGCGCGTCGCGACGCGCTTTAGCAGCAATGCTCTGCCGGGCAATGATTGCTTCAACGGTTTCATGAAGCAGAACCCCTCTGCGAATTTAAGTCGAATCATATCATGCCCGGCGCGAGGTTTCGATCACGACCGCTTCATCGGGCTGCGCGCCTCGCCGTCGTGCCATCTGCCGTCAGACCACATTTGGTCGAAGGCCGAGCGGTAGTCGGGAAAGCGAAAGCGATAGCCGGCAGCCTTGATCGCCGCGTTGGCGACACGCTTGTTCTCGCCATAGAAGGATCGCGCCATGGGCGAAAGCTGGGCGGTCTCGAACGGAATTTCGGGCGGCGGTGTGACGCCCATCAGCCCGGCGGCATAGGCGACGACGTCCTGCGGCGGCGCCGGCAGGTCGTCGGTGACGTTGAAGATGCCGCCGCGATTGTCTCCGATTAGATGCCAAAGCGCCCCGGCAATGTCGTCGCAATGGATGCGGTTGAACACCTGGCCCGGCTTGACCAGCCGCCGCGCGGTGCCGTTTTCCAGATTGACCAGGGCATTGCGGCCCGGCCCGTAAATGCCGGAAAGCCGCAGGATCGCCACCGGCCGGCCGATGTCCCGACCCAGTCTCAGCCAGTCCCGCTCGGCGGTGACACGCATCATCGAGCGCTTCGACACCGGCCGGCATTCGGCGGTCTCGTCCACCCAGCCGCCGCCATGGTCGCCATAGACGCCGACGGTGGAGAGATAGGCGATCCATTTCAGCGCCGGCATCTCCGTCCTAATTGTCTCGCGCGCCGCATTCAACACCGGGTCGCCGGCCTCTTCCGGCGCCACCGAGACGACGAGATGGGTTGTTTTCTCGAGCGCGTCACGGATTTCGGGCGTCAGCGCGCCATCGAAAAGCAGCGGCTGGATCCCGGCTTGCCGCAACGCTTCGAATTTCTCCGGCGCGCGTGTCGTGCCAAGGATCGTGCCGGCATCCTTGTTGGCTCGGGCAAATGCCTTGCCCGAATAGCCGGCCCCGAAAACAAAGATATGCTTCTCGCTCATGCATGCGCCTCGATTTGATTTGCCAGCGCCAGGCGCCATTCGCGTTGCACGGCGTCGTCGCTTTCTGCTTTGACCGCAGCGGTGGCGCGTCTGGCAAATTCAGTTTCAGGCACAAGCCGTGACAGCGCCCATACCGCCGCCCCACGCACCAGGGGCGAGGCATCGCCGAGCAGCGCGCGCACGGCGTTGCCGAGCGAGGAATCGCCGGAATTGCCGGCGGCGATCAGCACATTGCGGACAAAGCGGTCGCGACCGATGCGCTTGATCGGCGAACCGGTGAACAAGGACCGGAAAGCCGCGTCGTCGAGCGCCAAGAGATCGGCGAGCGGCGGCTCGCGCAAGTCCGCGCGGGCGGCGAGCTTTGCCTCCGACGCAGTCTGGGCAAACTTGTTCCACGGGCAGGCGGCCAGGCAGTCGTCGCAGCCATAGATGCGGTTACCGATTTTTTCCCGGAACTCGTGCGGGATCGGCCCCTTGCTCTCGATGGTGAGATAGGAGATGCAGCGTCGCGCATCGAGCCGGTAGGGAGCCGGAAAGGCGTCGGTAGGGCAAACGTCGAGGCAGGCGCGGCAGGAGCCGCAATGGTCGTCCTCGGGCGTATCGGGCGCAAGCTCGGCCGTCGTGAAGATGGTGCCGAGGAACAGCCAGGAGCCGTGCGCGCGGCTGACCAGATTGGTGTGCTTGCCTTGCCAGCCGAGGCCGGCGGCTTCTGCCAGCGGCTTTTCCATAACCGGGGCGGTATCGACGAACACTTTTACATCGCCACCGGCGCGCGCCACGATCTTGCCGGCAATCTCTTTCAGCCGGCCCTTCATCACGTCGTGGTAATCGCGGTTCTGCGCATAGACCGAGATCGCGCCGCGGTCGCGCTTCACCAGGACCGCGCGTGGGTCGTGGTCGGGGCCATAGTTCATGGCGAGCACAATGATGGAGCGAACTTCGGGCCAAAGTGCTGTCGGCTCGCTGCGGCGTTCGAGCGTCTCGGCGATCCAGCCCATCGAACCGTGAAAACCGTCGGCGACGAATTCGGCGAGCCGGGCCGGCGCCTGCGGAATGGCATCGGGCGTGGTGACGGCAACGGCATCGAAACCGGCGCGCCGTGCCTCGCGGTCGATCAGCGCGCGCAGGTTTTCCGCTTTAGAAATCGAGGTCCGCATAATGTGACACCGGCGATAGGCCGCGCACCCGGTCGGACAAAAGCGGCCGGAACGATGGCCGCGATTTCACCCGTGCATACCATTCGCGCGCGGCAGCGTGTTCGCGCCAGTCGATCTCGCCGAGATAGTCGAGCACAGACAGCGCAGCTGCAGCCGCGAGATCGGCATAGGTGACCTTGTTGCCGGCCAGCCATTGGCGGGTGCCGGCCAGCCAGTTGGTGTATTTCATGTGCTGGCGGATGTTGGCGCGCGCGGCACGCAGCGCTGCCGGAC
>NZ_RZTA01000096.1:0-25764 GCF_004023115.1 Mesorhizobium sp. M6A.T.Cr.TU.017.01.1.1 | reverse complement strand
CTTGAAGGACGCCCGCCACGAGGTTCTGCCCGATATCGACTTCGCCGCGCATGCGGCAAGCCTGGGCGTGATCGCCGAGAAAGTTTCGTCGATCGCCGGGCTGGAAACGGCGCTGGCGCAAGCTCGGAAGAATACCAGGACCACTGTGCTTGTCATCGACACCGATCCGCTGGTTTCGACCGAAGCCGGTGGAAGCTGGTGGGATGTCGCCGTGCCGGAAGTCTCGGTGCGCCCGCAAGTGAACGCGGCGCGCAAGAAATACGAGGAAGCGCTGAGCGGGCGGCCTTAAGCCGTCCGTGAAGCTGATCCTAAGGCCTGAACTGGAGTAACGACTTGAGAGCCAAACTGGGCATGTCCCCCATTGCATGGTGGAACGACGATCTTGCGGAACTCAGCGATGATGTGTCGCTGGAGGAATGCCTGGCGCAGTCGCGTTCGGCAGGCTTCACCGGCATGGAAATGGGCCGCCGTTTTCCCAGCGATCCGGAGATCATGCTGCCGATCCTGAAAGAGGCCGACGTCACGCTTTGCGGCGGCTGGTTCTCCGGCACACTGGTCGACGAAGGCATGGCTGACAACAAGGATCGCATCCAGCCGATGATCGATCTGTTCAAGGCGGTGAACGCGCCCTGCATCGTCTATGGCGAGGTCGGCCGCTCCATCCAGGGAGATCGCTCGAAGCCGCTCGCCACCAAGCCCAAGCTTTCGGACGACGAGATGAAAGCCTATGCGAGGCGCCTCACGCAGTTCGGCGAATGGTGCGCCGAGCAGGGCATGCCGCTGTCCTATCACCATCATATGGCGGCGGTGGTCGAGACCGAGCCCGAACTCGACGCATTCATGCGCTACTCGGGAGAAGGCATTCCACTGCTGCTCGATGCAGGCCATCTGGCTTTTGCCGGCGGCGATGTTCTGCGCGCCATCGACAACCATCACAAACGCATCAACCACGTGCATGTGAAAGACGTGCGCATGGAGGTGATCGAGAAACTCGACCGCCAGAAGCAATCCTTCCTCGATGCTGTGGCACTTGGCGCCTTCACGGTGCCGGGAGATGGCTCGCTGGATTTTGGCGCCATTGTGGAAAGGCTGGCGAACTACGGTTATGAAGGCTGGTTCGTCGTCGAGGCCGAGCAGGATCCCAGGAAGAATCCGCCGCTCAAGATGGCACAAGTCGGCTACAAGGAGTTGATGCGGGTGATGACGGCTGCCGGCTACACCGTTGAAACACAGGGCTTCCCCAATGCTTGAATGCACTATTCCCGGCAAATGGCTGATCCGATGCGGGGGTTGATCCGATGAAGGACTCCGAGCACCCGTTCTTCCGGCCTCTGTGGCGGCGCGTTGCCATCGTCGCGGTCTGCCTGGTCTGGGCCGTGGTCGAGTTTGCCACCGGCGCACCATTCTGGGGCACGATCGCGCTCGGCTTCACCGGCTATGCCGTGTGGCAGTTCTTCTATCTCTACAAGCCGGCCGACGAGGACAAGGCTTCGGCCGACACCGAACCGAAGGAATGACCCTAGATGTCGAAACTGCTCATCAAAGCCGATAAGGGCCATGGCCGCGTCGCCCATGTGACGCCGCAAAGCGCCGGCTGGACCTATGTCGGTTTCGATCTGCATCGGCTGCGGCCCGGTGAGGCAGCCTCCGGGCAGACCGCGAACTGCGAAGTCTGCCTGGTGTTCGTCACCGGCAAGGGCAAGGCTAGGGCGGGCGACAAGGATCTCGGCCTGCTCGGCGAACGCATGTCGCCCTTCGAAGGCAAGCCGTGGTCGGTCTATGTGCCGCAGGGCTCTGACTGGTCGGTGACCGCCGACACCGATGTCGAACTCGCGGTCTGCTCGGCGCCTGGGCTTGGCGGCGGCCTGCCGGTCCGCGTCATTGCGCCGAAGGAACTCGGCCAGGAGGTTCGCGGCAAGGGCACCAACACGCGCTATGTCACCAACATCCTGCCGGAAGGCAAGCCGGCCGATTCCTTGCTGGTGGTCGAGGTCATCACGCCCGGCGGCCACACCTCGAGCTACCCGCCGCACAAGCATGACCAGGACAATCTGCCGGCCGAATCTTATCTCGAGGAGACCTACTATCACCGGCTCAACCCGCCACAGGGCTTCGCCTTCCAGCGCGTCTACACGGATGCCGACAGGAATGGCGCTCGTTCGCTCGATGAGGCGATGGCGATCGAGGACGGCGACGTCGTGCTGGTGCCAAAGGGCTATCATCCTTGTGCCGCCTGCCATGGCTACGACCTCTATTACCTCAACGTCATGGCCGGGCCGAAGCGGACGTGGAAGTTCCACAACGCGCCTGAGCACGAATGGCTGATGAAGAGCTGATCGCGCGGCTCTTCCGGGTTGGCAAACTGGCCCAAAGCGAAAAAATCGTCGGCTAATGACCCGCCTGAACAACTTTGTTATCAGGAGCGATCATCAGCTTCGTCATTTCGTCATGCAAATCGCCTATGGCAGCGGGAGTTGACGAGGACTTTCGATGCGCTACGCTATCTATTTCACCCCCCGGCAGGACGAACCGCTGGCGCGGATCGCCGCCAATTGGCTCGGCCGCGACCCATTCGGCGCCGCCACAAGGCCTGTCGAGGCCGTGGGCGATCTGTCGGCGGCGGAAGTCGCCTTCCACACCGCTTCGGCGCGCCGCTACGGCTTCCACGCGACGCTGAAGGCGCCCTTCCGGCTGGCCTCGAACGAGACGGAAGCCTCGCTTCGCGCGGCGCTCGACGATTTTGCCGAGACGACGCCGGTGGTGATGATCCCGCGTCTGGTCGTCAGCCAGATCGATGGCTTCTTCGCGCTCGTGCCGGAAGGACCACTGCCGGCGCTCAACCGCTTCGCCGACGACGTCGTGCGCGACTTCGACCGTTTTCGCGCGCCGCTGAGCGAGGCGGAAATCGAGCGGCGCAGCCCGGATTCGCTGAAGCCGGCTGAATTCCGCAATCTCTGCCAGTGGGGCTACCCCTATGTCTTCGAGACCTTTCGTTTCCATATGACGCTGTCCGGCCGAGCCTCGCCACAGGAAAGCCCTCGTCTTCGCTTAGCAATCGACAGCCTGTTTGCGCAGGTCCTGCAAAAGCCGGTGCCGGTGGATGCGCTGACCCTATTTGTCGAAACCGAACCTGGCGCCCCGTTCATGGTGCTTTCCCATCACGCGCTCGGGCGCCGCCCGGCTAGAAAAACTGCCTGAGATGACTATCTCTTTTAACCGCGTTTGTGCGACGCCAATCGATTCCAATTGGCTGCAAAATGCTCCAAGGACTGCCTGAAATGACCGCCGAGACCGTTCTCAACAATGCCCGCATCGTGCTTGCCGACGAGATCGTCGAAGGATCGATCGTGCTGCGCGACGGCTTGATCACCGGGATCGATGCCGGTGCCGGCCGGACCGGCGAGGACATGGGCGGCGATTTCATCATCCCCGGACTGGTCGAGCTTCACACCGACCACCTCGAAGGCCATTACGCGCCGCGGCCGAAAGTGCGCTGGAACCCGATCGCCGCGGTGCTCGCTCACGACGCGCAAGTGGCGACCGCCGGCATCACCACCGTGCTCGACGCCTTGCGCGTCGGCATGGACGACGATGCCGACATGAATTCGGCCGACATGCGCAAGCTGGCCGATGCGATCGAGGACAGCGTCCAGCAGGACCGGCTGCGGGCCGATCATTTCATCCATCTGCGCTGCGAGGTTTCGGCGCCGGATTGCCTCGCAGCCTTCGCCCATTTCGACGGCGATGACAGGATCAAGCTGGCGTCGCTGATGGACCATGCGCCGGGACAGCGCCAGTTCGTCGACTTGGAAACCTATGCCTATTACTACCAGCGCAAGCTGAAGCTGACGGATCGCGAATTCCAGCAATTTTGCGAGAAGCGGATGGCGGAATCGGCGACGAATTCCGGCCCGAACCGCGCCTTCATCGCCGCCGCCTGCCATCAGCGCGGCATCGTGCTCGCCAGCCATGACGACGCCACGACAGGCCATGTCGATGAAGCGATCGAGCAGGGTGTCCGCGTCGCCGAGTTCCCAACTACAGAAGAAGCCGCCAGGGCCTCGAAAGAAGCAGGGCTTGGCGTGCTGATGGGCGCGCCGAACGTCATGCGCGGCGCCTCGCATTCTGGAAACGTTTCAGCCCGCACACTCGCCGGCGACGGGCTGCTCGACATACTGTCGTCCGACTACATTCCCTTCAGCCTGATCCAGTCGGCCTTTTTTCTCGGCGACGTGGTCGACGGCATTTCCCTGCCTCAGGCGGTGGCGATGGTCTCGAAGAACCCGGCCGAAGCAGTCGGCCTCACCGACCGTGGCGTCATCGAGCAGGGCCGGCGCGCCGATCTGGTGCGTGTACGTCTCGACGACCATGTCCCGGTCGTCCGCACGGTCTGGCGGCAAGGACGCCGGGTCGCATGATGGCGTCGGCGTTGATCGAGCGTGAGTTGTCGGCCGCGGCGTTTCCGATCCGCGACGGTGTCTTTGTCGCCGTTGTCGGGCCGAGCGGCGCCGGCAAGGACACGGTGATCGGCTATGCCCGCACCCGCTTCGCTGACGAGACAAGGCTGGAGTTCGTGCGCCGGGTCATCACCCGGCCGAGCGACACGACAAGCGAGGATCACGACACGCTGGCCGATGCGGCCTTTGTCGAGGCCGAGGCGGATGGCGCCTTCGCCATCTCCTGGGAGGCGCATGGTTTGCGCTACGGCATTCCGGCTGAAGTCGACTGGTCGGTCGCCAATGGACGCGTCGCCATTGCCAATGTCTCCCGCGCCATTATCCCGGTTCTACGCGAGCGTTACGCAAATCTCGCCATCGTCGAGATCACCGCTTCACCGGAAATCCTGGCCGAGCGATTGGCCATGCGCGGCCGCGAGTCGCGCGGCGAGGTGCTGGCGCGCCTGGCGCGCAGCGCCAATGTGGCGCTGTCCGGGCCAGGCGTCACCTCGATCGACAATAGCGGCCCACGCGAGGCAGCCGGCGAGCGCTTCGCCGATGTGCTGCGCAAGGCCATGGCTTTTTCGGATATGTCGGGCTTGATCTAGGCAGCCCCTTACCTTCTCCCCTTGTGGGAGAAGGTGGATCGGCGCGCAGCGCCGAGACGGTTGAGGGGTGCTGGACGGAGTGCGGTCCTGCCAAGCTGGAACACCCCTCATCCGGCCGAGCGGAGCTCGGCCACCTTCTCCCACAAGGGGAGAAGGACGAGACGGTGCAACTATTCGGCGGCAGCACCAGCCGCGCCCTTGCGGGCTGCCCCCAGCATCAGCCGCCGCTCCCGGAACACACCCCATTGCTGGTCGACCAGCACGCCGATGAGGATCACCCCGCCCATCACCGCGAAGTTGAGCGAGGAGGGGATGCCGAGCAGGTTGACGAGGTTTTGCAGCTCCTGCAGCAAGACCGTGCCGAGGATGACGCCGATCAGCGAGCCCTCGCCGCCGCGCAGCGAGAAGCCGCCGAGCACGGCTGCGGCAATGGCGTAGAGTTCGTAGAACTGACCGTGGCTCGCCGGCGAGATCGAGCGCGTGTACATGGCGAAGTAGATCGCCGACAGCGCCGTCAGCACACCGCAGATGACATAGGCGGCGATAACGACCCGACCGGTGCGGATGCCCGAATATTTCGCCGCCTCCTCGTTTTTGCCGATGGCATAGAGGTAGCGCCCGAACACCGAGCGGTGCAGCACCACCCACGTCACGATTGCGATGACGATCAGCGCAATGAAGCTGTTTGGCACGCCATAGGATCGCCCGGCGGTCAGGAACTCGAGCTCCGGAAAGTTCTGTCCGAAGGCGAAGCCGGCGGTGCCGTCGGCTGTGTAGAACCGCGCCACGCCGCGGTAGATCAGCAGGCCGCAGAGCGTCACCACGAAAGGCTGCAATTTGAGCCGCGTGATCAGCCAGCCATGTGCCAGCCCGATGAGGCCGCCGAGCACGAGGATCAGCGGCAGCGCCACCGGCCATGCCATGCCGCGCGTCGCGATGAAATCGACGAACAGGACGCCGAGCAGCGCGACCACCGAGCCGACCGACAATTCGATGCCGCCGGTGATGATGACGAAGGCCTGGCCGATCGCCAGGATGCCGAACAGCCCGATCAGGTTCGACGTGTTGGCGAGGTTGATCGGCAGCAGGAAACGCGGATTGATGATCGCCACCACCGCTCCCACCACAAGGATCAGGATCAGCAGGCCGAGATCTTTCTTGCTCATCGTCTTCTCCCAATGCCTGCCTAGAACCCGCGCCAAAACAAAAAGCTATTTCGGCTGTTTGCCAACCGCCAGCAGCAGCACGTTTTCCTGGCTGAATTGCTCCTTGTCGAGAATGCCTGAGATCTGGCCCTCATGCATGACGGCGATGCGGTCGGAGACGCCGATCACCTCCTCCATGTCGCTCGAGATCATCAGCACGGCGACGCCGGCATCGGCCAGCGCCCGCATCAGCCCGTAGATTTCGGCCTTGGCGCCGATATCGATGCCGCGTGTCGGCTCATCGAGGATCATCACCTTGGGGTGCATGGCCAGCCATTTGGCAAGCACCACCTTTTGCTGGTTGCCGCCGGACAGCGTGCCGGTGCGCGTCGCCACCGAGGGCGCCTTGATGCCGAGATTGCGTTTCTGCTTCTCGGCGGTGACGGCTTCGGCGCCGGCAGAAACCAGGAACCGCCGGGCATGCGCCGGCAGATTGGGGAGCGAAATATTCTGGGCAATCGACAGGTCGAGCAGGACGCCGGTCAGCTTGCGGTCTTCCGGGACGAGGAAGATACCGCTGGCGACCGCGTCCGCAGCCGAACCAAGGACCAGATCTGTTCCATCAAGCTGGAGCGCACCGCCTAGGCTCTTCTCGATACCGAAAAGCACGCGCGCCAGCTCGGTGCGGCCGGAGCCGACAAGACCCGCCAGCCCGAGGATTTCGCCATGCCTGACGCCGAGATCGACCGGCCGATCGGGATAGGCGCTGGTGCGAACGGCCTTGGCCGACAGGGCGACGGTGCCGGGCGGGCGCGCCGATTCTGCGGCCTTCTCCCTCTCCTTCAGCATGCGTCCGATCATCAGCTTGACCATCTGGTCGTGATTGATGGCGTTCTTCGGCAGCGTGCCGGCAAGCATGCCGTCCCTCAGCACGACAACGCGATCGGCGACCCGCTCGACCTCGTGAAGGCGGTGCGAGATGAAGATGACGCTGATGCCCTCCGCCTTCAGCGCCCTGATGACATCGAGCAGCTTGTCGGTTTCGGCAAGGGGCAGGCTCGATGTCGGCTCGTCGAGGATGACCAGCCGCGCCTCGATCGACAGCGCCTTGGCGATTTCGACCATCTGCTGCTGGGCAAGCGACAGGGCCGATACCGGCGTGTCGGCGGAAAAATTGGCGCCCACGCGTTTGAGCAGCGGCGCCGACAGCGCGCGCAGCCTGGCGCGGTCGACCAGCTTGAGCGGCCCGGCGCGCAACGGCTCACGGCCGAAAAAGATGTTGGCGGCAACGTCGAGGTTTTCGAACAGGTTGAGTTCCTGGTGGACGAAGGCGATGCCGGAACCGATGCTGGCTTCGACCGTCAGCCCGTCATGGGCGACGCCGTCGACGATAATCGTGCCGGCGTCGGGGGTGGTCACGCCGCCGAGTATCTTCATCAGCGTCGACTTGCCGGCGCCGTTTTCGCCGACGAGGCCGATGACCTCGCCGGGCCTGACGTCCATCGAAAACCCGTCCAGCGCAACCACGCCGGGGTAGGTCTTGCGCACGTCCTCGAGACTGAGGAACGGGGCAATCGTGGATGCGCTGATGGATGCGTCGGAATAATTCATCATGCCTGACAGCAGCCGGTGGGCCACAGACTGACGGGCCTGGCGAGGCCCGTCAACAACAGCGTCGCGCTGCCCCTCACCCTTACCCTCTCCCCGTGAAGAACGGGGAGAGGGGGATCGCCAGCGCTGGAGCTTGTCGCTTCTCCCCGTTGTTCACCGGAGAAGGTGCCGGCAGGCGGATGAGGGGCAGCGCCAACGCCGATTATTTACCCGCCATTGTCTTCAGATTGGCGGCATAGGCGTCGACGTCGTCCTTGCCGATGATCTTGGTCGGCACGATGATCAGCCCGTCGGCGGGAACGCCCGATTTGTCGCCCTTGAGATAGGCGGCCATCAGCTTCATGCCCTGGTAGGCCCATTCGAAGGGCTGCTGCACAACGGTGGCGGCAACGGTGCCTTCCTTGACGCCGCCCAGCGTGATCGGATCGTCGTCGAAGCCGACGACCGTGATCTGGCCGAGCTTGCCGGCGTCGCGCAGCGCTTCATAGATGCGCGGCGTGTTGTAGGAGTAGAAGCCGACCATGCAGGTGACGTCGGGGCTGGCGACCAGCGCGTCCTCGACGTTCTTCTTGGCGCGGGCCTGGTCGATGTCGTCGCCACGAACGTCGATCAGCTCGATCTTGCTGCCGGCGAGCCCTTCCTTCATGCCTTCGATGCGCTCCTTGGCATTGTCGGCGCCGAGCAGGCCGACGAAACCGAGGCATTTGCCGCCGTCAGGCATCGCCTTCTTGGCGATCTCTGCCGCCTGCTTGCCGGCGTCGATATTGGACGAGCCGATATAGGCGACCCGCTTGGTCTGCGGCGCATCGCTGTCGGTGGTGAACAGCGCCGTCTCCGAGGCGATCTTGTTCAGCCCGTCGGTCGAGGTCTTGGGGTCGACTGCCGAAACCATGATGGCCTTGACGCCGGCCGTCACCAGATCGTCCATCAGCCGTTGCTGGATGGCGACCGACGACTGCTCCGGATATTTGAGCTGCAGATCGTAGTCGGGCAATTCGCCCTGCGCCTTCTTGACGCCGGCTTCGGCCGCCTTCCAGAAATCGGAAGCGCCGTTGACGACGAAGGCCAGCGTCGGTTTGTCCTGGGCGCGTGCAATTGCCGTGATGGACAGGCCGAGAGCCAAAGCCGCGGCGGCGACGGACGCATTTCGTATTACAGATTTCATGTTCAACCTCCCGTTTGATTCAGTCATTTTCGCTGATCTGAACTTTGTCGAATGCGGCTTGGACGCCCTCCTCCTCAAGGGGTGCTGGCAGCGAAAGAACGGCGCCATTCCAGCCGCGATTTTGGACTTTAGAGACTCATTGGCTGTTCGTATAGTCGGATTTGTCTGACATTTCTGTAATTGCGTGGCGTTGCTTTGCCGGTCCAAGAGCCGCGGATGCCGCGCCACACGCCTGCTTCCCGTCATGCCCGTTCGACCCCGGGCCGGCATGACAAATTGACTTTAAAACGCTTACGACTATTAGTAAATAGTATTAGTCTTCTGCTTGGAACCTGGTGTCGCTGACGAAATGGCTGCCTGCCGCATGGCGCGAGAAGTGAGGAATCCGCCCTTCAAGACCGCGTGTATCTCACATTGCTCTCTTCGCGCTGATAGCCATTCGGTTGCCAGGACTGGTAATAATGATTAATCGAGTGCTTGTTTTATAAACGCGAAGCACGGGGCCGTGCTGCCGTATTTAACGACGTCCAAGGCGACCTCTGATCAGCCAGGCCGGGAATTTGGAACACAATGCCATGAACGAACCGACGGATCAGCGTGATCCTGCGCCTGAGGTCTCCAAGCCCCGAAAGGCCCCTGCGAAAAACCCCAAGGGTCGCGTCACCATGACGGACATCGCCAGGGCCGCCGGCTGCTCGCAGGCGACGGTTTCGTTCGTGCTCAACAACACGCCGGGCATAAGGCTGTCGCAGCAGACCCGCGAACGGGTGATCGAGGCCGCGCGGGGTCTCGGCTATGCGCCACCAGCCTTCTCTGCTCTTCGCGGCCCTGTCGCCTCGTTCGAGGGGCTGGACGGGGTGATCGGCTTCGCGGTCGATCAACTGGCGACCAGCCCCGAAGCGGTCGTCGCCATCGAAGGGGCACGCCAGGCCTCGTGGAATGCCGGCAATGTCGTCTTGGTTGCGCAGACTTTGGGCGATTCCGTCATGGAGCCGCGCGCCATTGCGGCGCTGACCAAGCGGGGCATTTCGGCGCTGATCTACATGACCATCTTCACGCGCGAGATCGTCGCGCCCGACTATCTCTACGGCCTCGACATCCCGGTCATCCTGCTCAATTGCTACACCGCCGACTACGCCTTCCCCGCCGTGGTGCCGAGCGAGATCGCCGGCGGCCAGAGTTCCACCCGCCACTTGATCAGCCATGGCCACCGCCGCATCGCCACCATCACCGGCGAGCCCTGGATGCAGGCAGCGCAGGATCGGCTGAAGGGCTACCGCCGGGCGCTGGCGACGGCCGACATCCCGTTCGATGCGGAGCTGGTGGTCGAGGGTGACTGGTCGGCGAGCGCCGGTTACGCGGCGACCGTCAAGCTGCTGGCGCTCAAGGACCGCCCGACCGCCATCTTCTGCCAGAACGACCGCACCGCGATCGGCTGCTACGAAGCGCTCAAGGAAGCCGGCTTGCACATTCCCGGGGACATTTCGGTTATCGGTTATGACGACGAGGAAATCGCCCGCCATCTGTTCCCGCCTTTGACGACGTCGATCCTGCCGCATATGGCGATGGGGCAATGGGCGATCGAGCAATTGGAAGTTCCCGCACCGCCCGGCCGGGGCCGCTATCCCATCACCAAGCTTGAATGCCCGCTGGTCGAACGGGAATCGGTCGGTGCTGTGGCGCCCGCGCGCTCAAACGGTCCGACAACCAGCTGAGCATGGACCAAACCACTTCTGAAAATTGTGGAGTTCCGTTAAGCATCGATACCGGAAGGGAATTGCTCACCCCAACGGCATAATGCCTCAGCTCCAGCATTGAGCGCCGCTCCGCTTTCTGTCAACGAATAGACGACCTTGGTCGGCGATCCCGGATAGACTTCTCGGTTCACAAGCCCGTCGGCCTCCAGTTCACGCAATTGCTGCGTCAGCATCTTTTCACTGATCGCCGGAATCGACTGCCTCAACCGGCCGAACCTGCGAGACGCCGTTCCAAGCTCACAAAGAATATCCACTTTCCACTTCCCTTCGATCGCCTTGATCGCGGTTGCGAAGCCGCAATTGGCCGTCGGCTTACTCATGATGTTCTCCTTACCGTTGGGTAACCACTTACCTCCAGGTGCGTATTGTGCGCGCCATTCACTCCAGCATACCTCTGCCCGTGACGGCAAAACCATGGCGCCGGGCGCCTATTGGCATCTATTGGTATGGAGTGTTGCAATGAAGCTTTCAATCAGCGTCGTGGGGACGGGTCGTATGGGATCGGCGCTCGCCCGCGCCCTGCTTCAGTCGGGATATCGGACGACGGTCTGGAACAGGACAAAACAAAAGGCCGAACCGCTGGCCGCGCTCGGCGCCACTGTCGCGGGGTCCGTCCTCGAAGCTGTCAATGCGGCTGAGATTATCATCGTGAACGTAAGCGACTACCAGGCAAGCGCGGTTCTGCGCGACGATGCCGTTGCTTCAGCTATTCGCGGCAAGCTGATCGTGGAGCTCACTTCGGGAACGCCGCATGGCGCACGCGAAGCCGCTGAATGGGTTGCCGAGCACGGAGCCAACTATCTCGATGGCGCGATCATGGCCACGCCGGATTTCATCGGCACAGATGCCGGGACGATACTGATCTCGGGGCCAAGGCAGGCTTTCGACGCGAACGAGGAGATGTTTCGTGCCTTGGGCGGCAATGTCCAGCATGTCGGGGAAGAACCGGGACGGGCAAACGCACTTGATAGCGCGCTGCTTGCTCTCATGTGGGGCGCGCTGTTCGGAGCGCTCCATGCGATCGCCGTGTCTCAGGCCGAAGAGATCGACCTCGGCGAGTTGGCACGGCAGTGGACCGCAACAGCGCCTGTTGTTGACGGGCTTGTCGTCGACCTCATCAAGCGGACGAATGCTGGCCGTTTTGCCAGCGACAACGAGACGCTCTCGTCGATCTCCCCGCACTACGGCGCATTCCAGCATCTCTTGGAGCTGATGGAGGCGCGCAAGATCGACCGCTCGGTCGTCAACGCTTACGATGCGATCTTCCAACGGGCGATTGCAGCTGGCCACTTACATGATGATTTTGCCGCGTTATCGCAGTTTCTGGGAAAGTCCAGATAGGAGACCTCTCCGACCTGGATTGCGAGAAGGCCCTTTCTGACTGGCTGAGCGGATTTTCATTATGCAGCTTTCGGCCTTACTGAGGCGGATCATGCTTTACCGTCAGCCAGCGGGCCGTTTAACGATGAGCTGCGTTCGGGCTTTGTTGTCCAAGCATGGGCCGAGTCAGGCCAGTGATCTGCATTAGGGGAATAGGATGCCTTTGACGCTTCTCATCGATTCGTATTGTGCTGCCTGGTCTGATGAGAACGCCCAGCAGCGGCGGGCGTTGCTGTCATCGGTCTGGAGCGATGGCGCAACATACACCGACCCTACAGTCCATGCGACTGGCGCGGAAGAACTGCTCGCGCACATCGCAGGAGTTCTGGCCAAGCATCCCGGAGCCCGCATCTTACGGACAAGTGACGTGGATGTTCATCATGGGATCGCACGCTTCGCGTGGAAGTTTGTGATGCCTGATGGATCGTCCTTCCCCGAGGGTTTGGACATAGCCTTCCTCGACTCCAGCCAGAAGCGAATAACGCGTATCGTCGGCTTTTTCGGGCCGTTGATAAGGTCAAGCTGATCGACCGGCGCGTGCCAGCCCGTGCGCCACCAGCCGATCGACGATTTCGGAATAGCTGACGCCGCTTGCCGCCATCGCCTTGGAATACATGCTGATATCGGTGAAACCGGGAATGGTGTTGAGCTCGTTGATGAGGACGCGCATGTCGGGGGCCACGAAGAAATCAACGCGGGCCATGCCGTCGCAGCCGACCGCACGGAAGGCCTTTGCTGCCATCGCGCGGATCTTGCCCTCAATCTCCTGCGGCAGTTCGGCCGGGACTTTCAGCGCCGCGCCGTCCGCGTCGATATATTTGGCGTCGTAGCTGTAGAAGCCGTGGCTCTGTGCCGGCACGATCTCGCCTGGACGGGAAACGAAGAGGCCGCCTTCCGTATCCTCCAGCACGCTGCACTCGATTTCGCGGCCTTGAATGAATTCTTCGGCCAGCAGCTTGCGGTCGTGACCAAAACCTTCTGTCAGCGCTGCCTCATAGTCTTCTTCAGCCGAAACCTTGCTGACGCCGACAGAGGAGCCCTGCCGGGCCGGTTTGATGAAAAGCGGAAGACTAAGCCACGCTCTCCAGTTCCGCAAAGGTCGGTGCGGCGCCGTGGTGGATTGTGACGGAACGCGCGGTGGGCAAGCCCGCCTCGTTCAGCAGCCGCTTGGCAATGTCCTTGTCGAGGGCGGCGGCCGAACCGAGTATGCCGCAGCCGGCGAGCGGCACACGCGCAACCTCCGCGAGCCCCTGCACGGAACCGTCCTCGCCATGGAGGCCGTGCAGAACGGGAAACAGGATGTCGATGTCAGGCAGTTCGTGGGGCGCACTATTCGTCCGGATCGCCATCATCCGTCCCTGTCCGCCAGGCACGAGGCAGACTTCTGTACCGCTCGAAGGTTTCGCCAGCGTGCCGTCCTCGAAGCTGCTCAGCAGCCATTGTCCTTCGCGGGTGACGAAGACGGGAACGGCATCGTATTTCGCGGGTTCCAGCGCACGCATGACATTGGTTGCCGACAGCACCGAAACGTCATGCTCGGCGGAGCGTCCGCCAAAGAGCACGGCAATGCGCAGTCTTTTCGAGGTGTCGGCCATGAGCGTCTCCAAATGGTCTGGGGATGCCGGCAGTGGCACGTTGGGCCGCGTCTCGGCGCGCAGCTCGAACATTCCCCGACGAGGTCATGAAGGCTATGTAGATGAGCCCTTATCGAGGCATTCGCCTCGTTGGCTATTCGTATACCGGTATACGAATTCTGAGCTGTGCGTTCAAGCCGTATCTGAGAAGGGCTGCTTCGAGAGCGGCCTCTTTGAGTATGTGAAAGGTGCGCTTCAATTCGCAATGCAAGTGCTGTAGTTAAAGACCAGGAGGGCGGCTTGCCGCTTACTGAGACAACGACGGCGAAAGTGTATTTTGCCGTAGTGTGACGAGCCGTACCGGTGAGATGAGACGAAGCGGTCGAAGACAGGCTAGCATAAGGCCCGGCACTCTGCCCAGCATGGGTGCTGGTCTGCGGCTGCTCGCTTCATTGCTCTTTTTGATCTGGACCATTCCCGCGGCAACAGCCGAGCACGTCGCACAGGATCTTGCCAAGGGGCAAATGAGGCTCGGCGCGACCGAGCCAGTCACACACCCGACTTTCCTTGTCCGCGACATTGCACGCCGTGTTGCTGCTGAGACTTCCCGTTTCAAGACGGGAACGCCTGTCACTGCGGCAAACGGCAAGCCCTTTTGCATTATCCCGGATTTGCGCCTGCCGCTCGAAACCGCGTCAGCCGCACCGTTTGCTATGGGGTCTGAGGACCGGCCGAAACTGTCGCCGAACCGCGCCTTCGATGCGCGCGCGCCTCCGCTTCTCACGGCATGATCTTGGCCGCGCGACCGCGGCCCTCGACTCCCAAAACTTTCACATCGCGTTCCTGGGCTCTCGTCGAGTTGCTCGCCGATCGGAACGCCAAAGCACTTGTCGGAGGCGGTTTCCGCCCGATATGGGCTGAACGGATAAGAATATGCTGCATTTTTCGCGCTGGAAGACCATTCTCATCTGGCTGACGGTCCTGGCCGGTATCCTGTACGCAGCGCCCAATTTGGTTCCCGCCTCCACTCTGGCATCGCTGCCCAATTGGCTGCCAAAGCAGCAGCTGACGCTGGGGCTCGACCTGCAGGGCGGCTCGCACATCCTGCTCCAGATCGATCGGCAGGACCTCGCCAACGAACGCCTCGAAGCGGCCCGCGACGAGGTTCGCACATCGCTGCGCGATGCCCAGATCGGTTATACCGGACTTACCGGCACCGCCAATTCGATCCAGGTCCGCATTCGCGACCAAGGTCAGGTCGAAGCTGCGAAGAGCGCGCTCGAAAGATTGACGCAGCCGATCTCGACCGGACTTTTCATGAGCGGCTCCGTGACCGAGATGGAGATGGCCGAGCCGGAACCGGGGCTGCTGCGTTTTACGCTGACCGAAGCCGGGATCGACTACCGGATCGCCGCGGCGCTGACCCAATCGATCGAGGTGGTGGGCCGGCGCGTGAACGAGCTCGGCACGACCGAGCCGATCATCCAGCGCCAGGGTTCGGACCGTATCATGGTCCAGGTGCCGGGCCTGCAGGATCCGCAGCGGCTGAAGGATATTCTCGGACAGACCGCGAAGCTGACCTTTCAGATGGTCGACCAGTCGATTCCGGTCGAGGAGGCTATCTCCGGCCGCCCGCCGGCGGGCTCGACGGTGTTGTATTCGACGGACGAACCGCGGGTTCCGCATCTGATCGAGAATCGGATCATCGTCTCCGGCGAAAACCTCGTCGATGCGCAGGCAACCTTCGACCAGCGCACCAACGAGCCGGTGGTCTCGTTTCGCTTCGACAGCCGCGGCGCCGGCCGCTTCGGTCAGGCTACTCAGACCAATGTCGGGCGCCTGTTCGCGATCATCCTCGACAACGAGGTGATCTCCGCGCCGCAGATCCGCGAACCAATCCTGGGCGGCACCGGGCAGATATCCGGCAGTTTCACGGTGGAGAGCGCGAACGACCTTGCGGTCCTGCTGCGCGCCGGCGCACTGCCTGCCGACCTCACCATCGTCGAGGAACGCACCGTCGGCCCGAGCCTCGGCAGCGATTCGATCGACGCCGGCCAGTTCGCGTCAATCGTCGCCGGGTTCCTCGTCGTCGGCTTCATGCTGTTCGCCTATGGGCGACTGGGGCTGATCGCGAATATCGCGCTCCTGGCCAACGTCGCATTGATCATCGCCGTCCTGTCGGTTCTCGGCGCGACGCTGACGCTGCCCGGCATCGCCGGCATCGTGCTGACGATGGGGATGGCGGTCGATTCCAACGTCATCATCTTCGAGCGCGTCCGCGAAGAGAGCCGCCAAGGGCGCTCGATCGTGCAGTCGATGGATTCCGGGTTCAAACAGGCGCTGGCGACAGTCGTCGACGCCAATGTGACGACGCTGATTGCCGCCGTCATCCTGTTCTTTCTCGGCTCAGGGCCGATCAAGGGATTTGCCGTCACCCTCGCCATCGGCATCGTCACCACCGTGTTCACGGCGTTCACGCTGACGCGCTGGCTGGTCGCGTTCTGGCTTCGCCGGCAACGCCCGAAAACCATGCCCAGCGGTGTCATGCGACTGGTGCCCGACGACACGCGCGTGCCGTTCATGGCGTTCCGAAAGTACGCCTTCACGCTGTCCCTGCTATTGTCGATCGCTTCGGCCGCGGCGTTCTTCACTGTCGGCATGAACTACGGCATCGACTTCCGCGGCGGTTCGAGCATCGAGGTGCAGGCGAAGGGTCAGCAGGCCGACATCGGCAACATCCGCGAGCGCCTGACAGGTCTCGAACTGGGCGAGGTGCAGGTGCAGGAGTTCGGGTCGACCCGGGATGTGCTGATACGCATCGGCACCCAGGGGGGCGGCGACGTTGCCGAACAGTCCGCCGTCCAGAAAGTGAGAAGCGCGCTCGAATCTGACTACGAGTTCCGCCGCATCGAGGTCGTCGGCCCGACTGTGTCCTCGGAACTAGCCTTCAACGGCACGATGGGCGTGCTCGCCTCGCTGCTGGCGATGCTCGTCTACATCTGGGTCAGGTTCGAGTGGCAGTTCGGGCTCGGCGCCATCATTTCGACCTTCCACGACGTGATCCTGATGATCGGCTTCTACGTCGTCGCGGGCATAGAGTTCAATTTGACCTCGATAGCCGCGATCCTGACTATCGTCGGCTATTCGATCAACGATACCGTTGTTGTCTATGACCGGGTCCGCGAGAACCTGCGCCGCTATAAAAAGATGCCGATCGCCGAGCTGCTCGACCTGTCGATGAACCAGACTCTGGCGCGAACGGTCCTCACCGGCGTGACGACGCTGTTCGCGCTGGCGGCGCTTTCGATCTGGGGCGGCGAGGTCATCCAGTCCTTCACGGTCGCGATGATCTTCGGCATCCTCGCCGGGACCTATTCCTCCATCTTCGTCGCCGGGCCGCTGCTGATCCTGTTCAGGCTCCGGCCGGGCGCCCTCAGTCCAGAGGAACCCACAGCGGCGAAAGAGCCGCCGGCGCGACCGGCTTTATGACGCAACGATGGGTGGTGCCGTCTCTTTGGGTCCTATCGTCTAGCGGATGGCGGATCGGACCGTGACGGCTCGAAGCTGATCCACGACGGCGTCGATTTCGGCGCTGGTCGTGGCTCGACCAAGACTGAAGCGAACGGCGCCCATGCCGATCTTCTCGGGCACGCCCATGGCCGTGAGCACTGGGGAGAGCTCGACCCGGCCGGCGTGACAGGCCGAACCGGTCGACGCCGCGACGCCGTCGAGATGCGAAAGCACCTCGGCGCCGATCATGCCGACGAATGAAACGCTGAGCGTGTTGGGAAGGCGATGCTGAGGGTGCCCGTTGAGCGCGACACGGTCGCCGAAACCCTCCTGCAGCGCGTCCCAAAAACGATCCCGCAGCACGCGGACGCGTGCCATCGGCTCCAGGTCGCTGGCGAGCGCACAGGCCGTACCGAGGCCAACCGCGAGCAAGGCGCTCTCAGTGCCAGCGCGCCGGCCATGTTCGTGCCCCGCGCCATGGATCAGCGGCTCGAGCGTGACACCATCGCGGACATAGAGCGCCCCGACACCCTTTGGTGCATAGAGTTTGTGGCCGGCGATGGTCAGCAAATCGACGCCAAGCGCGTCGACCTTGGTTGCAATCTTGCCGACCGACTGCGCTGCGTCGGTGTGAAACCGGACCCCACGTTCCCGCGCAACAGCACCGATCTCCTCGATCGGTTGGATCGTGCCAACTTCATTGTTGGCGTGCATGACGCTGATCAGGATGGTGCGCGGCGTGATGGCACGACGCACGTCCTCGGGATTGACCCGGCCCGTGCTGTCGACCGGCAAATAGGTCACTGCCGCGCCGAGCTCCTCGAGAAACCGGCAAGGCGCGAGAATGGCCGGGTGCTCGACCGTGGTGGTGACGATGTGCTCGCCCTTGTGGCGGAGGGCGAAGAACGTGCCCTTGATCGCCAGGTTGTTGGCCTCACTGCCGCCGCTTGTGAACACGATCTCGTCGGGTGCGCAGTCGAGTAGTGCCGCAACCTGGCCGCGGGCCTTCTCCAGCGCAGCCTTCGCCGGCATGCTCGCCCAATGGCCGCTCGACGGATTGCCGAAAGCCTCATCCAAATATGGCCGCATGGCAGCCGTGACGGCCGGATCGATCGGCGTGCTCGCGTTGTAGTCGAGGTAGATCGACGTCATGTTCGGGAGCCTCCTTCGCGGCTTGTCGCCCGGCGATCAGCTGCGCGCGGCTACTGCCGCATGAATGCCTGCACTTCTTCGGGTGTCACTTTGCCGTCTTTGTTTGCGTCCACCTTGTCGAAGATTCGCTTATGGATGGCGGTGATCTCTTCGAAGGAAAGCGCGCTGTCGCCGTCCGTGTCGGCAATGGCGAACATGATCTTCATCATGTGCCCGCGCATGCGCATCATCGGCATTGCGCCCATCATGCCGGGCTGCTTCATCTCGCACATCATGCCCTGACCCATGCCTTGGCCCATCATGCCTTGACCCATCATTCCGGGAGGCATCATGCCGGGTTGAGCGGGCTGTGCCCCTTGGTCTTGTCCCACCATATCTCCAGGCTCGGTGGACGGCGCCGCCTGTGCGACCGTCGTATCGGGATGGTGCGGATCGGCTGCGGTCGTTTGCGCGGCGGCTATAGCCGTCATGCCGGCGGCGACAATTGCGGCGAGCGCGGCCACGCGCGTCAATGAAATCAAAGTCATAGCATCCTCCTTCCTCTCATGGGCTCGGCAGTTTTGACCCACTGGCGGCTCTGCGGCCGGAAATGCTTTGGGCTCTTTCCGTACTGCCGGCAAACTGCCGGTCGCGGTCAAATTCCAATATAGGCCCAACGGGCAGCGCGGCGAGCTTGCGCCGGATCAATTGCTTGGGCAGCGATCTGCCGCCGCTGTCATGTTGCCCTCCTCGCGGACGGATGAGCCTCGGTTTCGCTCATCACAACAGCCACGACTACCCCTGAGAGAAACGTCAGCGCGGCGATCGATGTGATCGCCCATGACAGCCCGAAGCTGTCGGCGATGAGGCCGGCGGAGAGCGCGCCGATCGCGTAGCCGAGATCCCGCCAGAAGCGGTAGACGCTGAGTGAGCGGGCGCGCCAGGTCGGATGCGAGGCGTCGGAGACGGCTGCGATCAGGCTTGGGTAGACCATCGCCGTGCCGAGGCCGAGCAGAAGGCTGCCGACGATCCACCACTCGAACTGGCGCGTCGCCGCGGTGAGAAACAGACCCGCGGCCTGTACCCACATGCCGGCGACGATCAGGCCCTTGCGCCCCCAGCGATCGCTCAAGGGGCCTGTGGCGATCTGCAGGACACCCCATGTCGCGGGATAGACCGCCTTGAGGATGCCGATGCGTTCGACGCCGAGACCGAAGGAAGCGAAGAACAATGGGAAAATGCCCCAGCTCATGCCGTCGTTGAGATTGTTGACGAGGCCGGCCTGCGAAGCGGCGAACAGGTTGCGATCCCCGAACGAGGTGAGCGCGAAGACCTGCCGAAAGCTGATCGGCGCGGACTGCTGCGCGTGGGATGAGGCCTCCAGCCGAACGTGGTCCCGCGTGTCGCGCACGAGCAGGATCGACAGTGCGGCACCGATGACCGCATAGCCGATGCCGAGATAGATCGGCACTGGCCGGAGTCCGTATTGCGAGGCGAGATAGCCGGTCAGGAACGCCGTCACCCCGACGGCAAGATAGCCGGCGAACTCGTTGAGACCGACGGCCAGGCCGCGCGATTTCGGCCCGACGAGATCGACTTTCATGATCACGGTCATCGACCAGGCGAGCCCCTGGTTAATGCCGAGCAATGCGTTGGCCGCAATCACCCATTCCCAGGTCGGCGCCCAGATGATCATGAACGGCACCGGCAGGCCGACCAGCCATCCCAAGACGAGCACGCGCTTGCGGCCCCACGCGTCGGCAAGCTGCCCCGAGACCAGATTGGCGAGCGCCTTGACGACGCCGAAGCTGACGATGAAGGAGACGATGAGCGTTGTCGACGTGACGTGGAACTCTTCCGATCCGATCAGCGGCACCACCGTTCGTTCTATCCCGACCATGCCGCCGACAAAGGCGTTGATCACGACGAGCAGCGCGAATTGCGGCCAGTTCTCTCTGAGGCCTAGCCTGACGGGTGAACCCGCCTTGCCTGGCACCGATGCCGCTTCGTCCATGGGTCAGGCCGCCGCCGCAGCCAAGGCGGAATTGGCGGCCCGGAGCGCCGCGGCCTCGGGCGGAGCCGGGGGAATCTCGGCGAGCATGAAGCGGATGAACGCGGCTTCGTCCTCGATCCGCAAGGCCTCGTTGTGGCGTTTCTCGAAACCGATGGTCGACCAGGGCTTGCCGCTCAGGCGCCGGCCGCAGACCGAGCCAGCATAGGCGCCGGGGAGCACCTCGACATGATCTGGGAGAGCCTTGAGCCGACCGGCGCTGTGAAACATATCCTTTGCGCCTTGCTCGGCGCTGACGGCGAGTTCGGTGCGACCGAGATCGCCGACCATCAGCGTGTGGCCGGTCAGCACGAACCATGGCTCGTCGGCACGCGTGCGGTCGCTGACGAGAATGCAGATATGCTCCGGGGTGTGACCGGGCGTGTGCAGGACGGTTGCGGCGACGTTGCCGAGCGAGAGGGCCTCTCCGTCGCGCATTCCTTTGAACGGGAACGCGACATACGCCTCCGCCCCGAGCACGTATGCGGCGCCCGCGGCTTCGGCGAGCGCGCGGCCGACAGAGAGATGGTCGGCATGAACATGCGTGTCGACGACGAAGTGGATGCGCATGCCGGCGTCTTCGGCGGCGCGCAGGTAAAACTCGATGTCGCCGGCCGGATCGACGACGGCCGCGGCTGCCTTGCCGCCGCAGCCGAACAGGTATGAGACGCCGACTGGATCGGTATGAAGGAATTGGCGAAGGATCATGGTCTTGCGCGCCTCGCGACGACGGGCTAGAGACATTCAATCATTCCGCTGAATGTTCCACTGAGGAGAAGCCGTGTCAAGCACCGGACCGAAACAGGCGATCTACGCGAGCCTTGCCGAAGTGGCTCAGGCGCTCGGCCATCCGCATCGGCTCGAGCTTCTGGAGCACCTCGCGCAAGGGGTGCGCAGCGTCGAGGACCTCTCCGCGCGAGCCCATCTGAGCTTCGCCAACACGTCGCGCCACCTGCAGATCCTGCGGCGGGCTCGCCTCGTCGAGACGGAGCGCCGCGGCAAGCACATGCTCTATAGCCTCGCCGGCGACACCGAGGTGGTGGCGCTGATCAAGGCGCTCGGCCGCGTCGGCGAGCGAAATGTTGCCGAAATCGGCCGCGTCATGGCCGACTACTTCCGGGCTCGCGATGCGATGGAGCCGGTGTCGCGAGACGAGCTCGTCTCAAGGCTGCATGACGGCATGGTCACGGTTCTCGACGTGCGGCCAGAGGATGAGTTCGCGGCCGGACATCTTCCAGGCGCCCTCAACATCCCGCTGGCCGAGTTGGAGCGTCGCTTAGGCGAGCTAGAGGCAGATCGGGAAGTGATCGCCTATTGCCGCGGTCCCTATTGCGTTCTCTCGTTCGAAGCGGTCGCCGCCTTGCGAGAGCAGGGCTATCTCGCGCGTCGGCTCGAAGACGGCTATCCCGAATGGAAGACCGCCGGCCTGCCGGTCGAAACGGCCGCCTGAAACAGAACACGCGGGCGCTCACGCAGGTGATGAGGGCAGGCAGATCAGTGCTGCGGATCCATTCGACGACCTTTCTTTTCATGGCCCGTGCCTTGCGCGACATGGGCGATGGCTTCGTGGCCGTTCTGTTGCCGGTCTATCTCCTCGCGTTAGGCTTCACTCCCCTTCAGGTAGGCGTGATCGCAACGGCGTCACTGCTTGGTTCCGCGCTCTTAACCATCGTTGTCGGGTTCCTCGGCGTCCGTTACGATCACCGCCAACTCCTGTTTGCCGCCGCCAGCCTGATGGTCGCCACGGGCGTGGCCTTTGCTTTGGTCCATGACTACGCGCTGCTGTTGGTGGTCGCGTTCGCAGGCACCATCAACCCCTCGGCCGGCAGCGTCAGCGTATTCGTGCCATTGGAGCATGCGGTGCTGACACGCGAAGTCACCGATGCCGCGCGGACCAGGATGTTCGCGCGTTACAGCCTTGTGGGTGCGCTGGCAGGCGCGGTTGGCGCGCTCGTTTCGGCGACACCTGATCTTATGGCTCCGGCCGGCCTCGACCAACTCGCCGGCATCAAGGCGATGTTCGTGCTCTATGCGTTTCTGGGTCTTCTCGGCGGCCTCCTTTACGCGCAGATTCCGCAGCGCCGTCCGGCGACGGACTCCAGCAGCGGGTCCGCGCTCGGCCCCTCGCGCAAGATTGTGTTCAAGCTCGCGGCGCTTTTCAGCCTCGATGCTTTTGCCGGAGGCTTTGTAGTCCAGTCGCTGCTTGCCCTCTGGCTTTTCGAAAAGTTCGATCTGTCGCTTTCGGAAGCGGGATTTTTCTTCTTCTGGTCCGGCGTGCTTTCGGCGTTCTCTTTCCCCGTTTCAGCTTGGCTGTCCCGGCGCATCGGACTGATCAACACGATGGTGTTCACCCACATTCCGTCGAGCATCGCCCTGATGCTGGCGGCGTTGGCGCCCGCGCTCCCCTTGGCGCTCGCCTTACTGCTGATCCGCGCAGCACTTTCGCAGATGGACGTGCCGACGCGATCATCTTACGTGATGGCCGTCGTCACGGAGGCAGAGCGGGCAGCAGCAGCGAGCTTCACATCGGTGCCGCGCAGTCTGGCCGCCGCCGCCAGTCCCGCGCTGGCCGGCGCGCTGTTCGCGGCCTCGTTCCGGGCTTGGCCCCTCCTCATTTGCGGCGCCCTGAAGATCATCTACGATCTGCTGCTTCTGATGCAGTTCCGGCATCTCAAGCCCCCGGAGGAACGGTGATGCAGCGTTGTCGGTTCGGAGCGTTTTACCACGACGGATCAATTACGCAGAAAGAACGTTGGAAGGTTGTCGATCACTTTCGGCTGGCTGCTTTTACTTTCATCGTCATTGCTCGTCCGATTCACCGAGGTGTGATCCACCTAGAATATTCCACGCTCTCGGCGATTTCGATTGGACCCAGGTGCAACTCGTCCCACTAGATTGTATAATGAGTATCGACTTATCGGTTTGAGCCATAAATGCGGCGTGGAAGACTTGATATGCTTCTGGCCTTTCTGGCCGTCGCACGGGAGGGCAGCTTCACGCGGGCTGCGGCGCAGCTCGGAATTTCGCAGTCCACGCTGAGCCACACGGTCCGTGCACTCGAAGAGCAACTGGGTATTCGGCTGCTGACCCGCACGACCCGCAGCGTTTCACCTACAGAGGCCGGCGCGCGGCTGCTGCGCAACATCGGCCCGCGCTTCGAGGAGATCGACGTCGAGGTCGAGGCGTTGAGCGAATTGAGGGAAAAGCCTGCCGGCACCATTCGCCTCACCGCCAGCGATCACGCATTTAATTCTGTTATCTGGCCGAGGTTGGCGAAGCTCCTTCCCGACTATCCCGACGTCACAGTTGAGGTGTTCCTCGACAATGCACTGACAGACATTGCAGCTGAACGGTTCGACGCAGGCGTGCGAATGGGAGAGAGCGTCGCAAAAGACATGATCGCTGTGCGCGTCGGGCCGGACATCCGCTTCGCCGTCGTTGGGGCGAAGTCATATTTCGCCAAGCGGCCGCCGCCAATGACACCGCAGGAGCTAACTGGTCACATTTGCATCAACCAGCGCTTTTCCTCCAACGGCGGGCTGTGGGCCTGGGATTTCGAGCGAGACGGTCGCGAGCTGAAGGTGCGGGTGGACGGCCAGATCATCCTGAATGGCACCGTCGAGATTCTCGAAGCCGCGTTGGAGGGTTTCGGCCTCGCCTATATGCCGGAGGACGTGGCGCAGGCCCACCTTGACAGCGGTCGCCTTGTGCGGGTGCTCGATGAGTGGTCCCCGCCTTGGCCGGGATATCACCTCTACTATCCCAGCCGCCGCCAAACGTCCCCCGCTTTCGCTCTGCTTGTCAATGTGCTCCGCTATTCGGGCTGAGGCCGCCCACGAAACGGGCAGCGTGGCTCCCGCCGGCGCAAGTCCACTTTGGCTTGGCGCCCACGCGAAGCCGGCCTAGACGGCTTCAGTCAGCGGGCGCGGCCGGGAAAATCCGAAGCCCGCCAAAGCCGCTACGATGGGCGGCGTTCCCGGCGATAGCTCCAGTTTTACGCAGCTGTTATGCTCGCGGCGCACCAGCATGCAGATGTTCACAATCCGATCTGTCCACTGGGGGCGTGCCTGCTCGCTATGTCGCTGCTGGAGGGTGGCAAAATGAACCAATGGTTTTCTTCACTGCCGGCCTTGGCTAAGTGGACGATGGGCGTCATAGGTAGTGTCCTGATTGGAATGGGTGTTACTTCTGTTGTTGCCGAAGTCGCCTCCGGCAAGGCCTGCTTCCTCAGTCAAGCACAAGTAATCCACACGGAAGACTACCAGGGTCAAAAAATATTCCAAGTAGTTTCCTACACAAAGAATTATGGCCGTGGATTCGTTAAGGGTGTCAATGTTCGTTATGTCTATACTGTCGAAGAAGGTGGCGAACTAGGCGCGCGATTCGCAGATTTAATTTCTGAAAACCCGCCGGACAGCTCCTCCAGCAGATGCCGGGAGCAAAAAAGAGAGAATTGGAATGGGAGAAATGAGCTGACTGTGGAGTTCGTCGGGTGCGATTTTGAGCCTACTGAAGCCATGGACACATTTACGGGACCGTACATCCAAAAGGCTCGAAAGATCGTAACCACCGTGGAAAATGAGAGCGGGGCTCGTTGGGCGGAGACCATGCGGCTCAGCGACCGCGACTATCTAAAGGCACCATTCGATCAGAGTCTACGGGGACAAGAAGAGTTCAATGGCACAACATCAGGATATCTGTTTTGGTTGAAATGGGCGTTAGCACCCATGATCTGTCTTACGAAAAGTTAAGGGAGATTGAGCGCCAGCGTCGTGCATGCCCTAAGTTCCTAACGCCGAACTACTGCTGAGGAGTTAGCAGCGCACGCGTTGATTGATGGCGTCGGATAGGGTTGCCTTAGCATCGCCTGCCGCTGGGCAGCTTTCGGCTCAATGACATGGGTCTGGCGTGCTCTTCGACATGCCGGAAATAGCGGAGCAGGCCGCGCCGAAGCGCCACAGGGGCTCGCCCGCACGAAAACGTCTCTCATAGGTTGGAGGGCTTTCGCTGGCTACAAGCGCGTCCGGCGTGCTGCAGCGTAGATTTGGCGCGCCCGAAGAGATTCGAACTCCTGACCCCCAGATTCGTAGTCTGGTGCTCTATCCAGCTGAGCTACGGGCGCGCAACAGGCCATGCTTTGCATAGCCCGCGATCCGATCCTTAACGACCGGCCGCGATGTGACGTGTTCCCTAGCGACTGAATTTCCGAAAAGCAAGCCGATCCGGCAAAAGTTTTGCTGTTCGTGCTGGCCGGCTCTTTGTTCTGCGCAATTCCGGACGGAAAACCGCCACACACTTTTCCTGGAATTGCTCTGAGTTCTGCGCAATTCCGGACGGAAAACCGTCACACACTTTTCCTGGAATTGCTCTGAGTTCTGCGC
This sequence comes from Mesorhizobium sp. M6A.T.Cr.TU.017.01.1.1, assembly GCF_004023115.1. NCBI lineage: Bacteria > Pseudomonadati > Pseudomonadota > Alphaproteobacteria > Hyphomicrobiales > Phyllobacteriaceae > Mesorhizobium > Mesorhizobium sp. M6A.T.Cr.TU.017.01.1.1. The sequence continues at coordinate 16 of NZ_RZTA01000096.1, read as the reverse complement.
AATTCCGGACGGAGAA
>NZ_RZTA01000095.1:0-25803 GCF_004023115.1 Mesorhizobium sp. M6A.T.Cr.TU.017.01.1.1 | reverse complement strand
TGGTCAACATGGGCGGCGGCTGTGGCGGCTCGACGCCGGACCGAGTCCGCGCCATCGCACGGGCGGTGAAGAAATCCCCGCCGCGCGCTGTTCCCGTCATCGAACCGAAGATGCGCCTGTCGGGCCTCGAGCCGTTCACGCTGACCGACGAAATTCCGTTCGTCAATGTCGGCGAGCGCACCAATGTCACGGGCTCGGCCAAGTTCAGGAAGCTGATCACGGCCGGCGACTATGCCGCCGCGCTCGACGTCGCGCGCGACCAAGTCGCCAACGGCGCGCAGATCATCGACATCAACATGGACGAAGGGCTGATCGATTCGAAGAGGGCGATGGTCGAATATCTCAACCTGATCGCCGCCGAGCCTGACATAGCCCGCGTTCCCGTGATGATCGACAGTTCCAAATGGGAGATCATCGAAGCCGGCCTGAAATGCGTGCAAGGCAAGCCGCTGGTCAACTCCATTTCGATGAAGGAAGGCGAGGAGGCCTTTCTGCACCATGCGAAGCTCGTCCGCGCGTATGGCGCGGCGGTGGTCGTCATGGCTTTCGACGAGGACGGCCAGGCCGACACCCAGGCGCGCAAGGTCGAAATCTGCACCCGCGCCTACAAGCTCCTGACCGAGCAGGCGGGATTCCCGCCCGAGGACATCGTTTTCGATCCGAACATCTTTGCCATCGCCACCGGCATCGACGAGCACAACAATTACGGCGTCGACTTCATCGAAGCCGCACGGCAGATCACCGCGACGCTGCCGCATGTCCACATATCGGGCGGCGTGTCGAACCTCTCCTTCTCGTTCCGCGGCAATGAGCCGGTGCGCGAGGCCATGCATGCCGTGTTCCTCTACCACGCCATCCAGGCCGGCATGGACATGGGCATCGTCAACGCCGGGCAGCTTGCCGTCTACGACACCATCGATCCGGACCTGCGCGAAGCCTGCGAGGACGTCGTCAACAACCGTCAGCCGAAGGGCGGCGGCACGGCGACCGAACGCATGCTGGAACTCGCCGAGCGCTTCAAAGGCACGGCGGGCAAGGAGGCGCAGGAACGCGATCTCGCCTGGCGCGACTGGCCGGTCGAGCAGCGCATTTCGCACGCGCTGGTCAACGGCATCACCGAATTCATCGACGCGGACACGGACGAAGCGCGACTTGCCGCCGAGCGCCCGCTGCATGTCATCGAAGGTCCGCTGATGGCAGGAATGAATGTCGTCGGCGATCTGTTCGGCGCGGGAAAAATGTTCCTGCCGCAAGTGGTGAAGTCCGCCCGCGTCATGAAGCAGGCGGTGGCGGGCCTGCTGCCGCACATGGAGGCGGAGAAGTTGGCGAACGCCGCCAACGGCGTCGACACCGGCGAGCGCCAGACCGCCGGAAAGATCCTGATGGCGACGGTGAAGGGCGATGTCCACGACATCGGCAAGAACATCGTCGGCGTGGTTCTCGCCTGCAACAATTACGAGATCATCGACCTCGGCGTCATGGTGCCGGCGGCGAAGATCCTGCAGACGGCGCGCGAGCAACAGGTCGACATCATCGGCCTGTCCGGCCTGATCACGCCCTCGCTCGACGAGATGGCGCACATGGCCGCCGAGATGGAGCGCGAAGGCTTCGACATTCCGCTGTTGATCGGCGGCGCGACGACCAGCCGTGTGCACACGGCGGTAAAAATCCATCCGCGCTATGCCAGGGGCCAGACGGTCTACGTCACCGATGCCAGCCGCGCGGTCGGCGTGGTGTCGGCGCTGCTGTCGAACGAGACCAAGGGCGGCTATGTCGACAACGTCCGTGCCGAGTACAAAAAGGTTGCCGATGCGCACGCGCGCAGCGAAGCCGACAAGCAGCGCCTGCCGCTGGCCAAGGCGCGGGCCAACGCCCACAGGATCGACTGGTCGGCCTATAAGCCGCCGAAACCATCCTTCCTCGGCCTGAAAGTCTTCGAAGGCTGGGACCTGGCCGAGCTCGCGCGCTATATCGACTGGACGCCGTTCTTCCAGACCTGGGAGTTGAAGGGGCGCTATCCCAAAATCCTCGACGACGAGGCGCAAGGGCCGGCGGCGCGGCAATTATTCGAAGACGCCCAGGCGATGCTCAAGAAGATCATCGCGGAAAAATGGTTCGCGCCGAGGGGCGCCATCGGCTTGTGGCCGGCCAACGCCGTCGGCGACGATATCAGGCTGTTCACGGACGATAAGCGATCGCAGGAGCTGGCGACCTTCTTCACGCTGCGCCAGCAGCTGACCAAGCGCGACGGCAAGGCGAACGTCGCGCTGTCGGATTTCGTCGCACCTTTGGACAGCGGCAAGGCCGATTATCTCGGCGGCTTCATCGTCACCGCCGGCATCGAGGAGGCAGCGATCGCCGAGCGCTTCGAGCGGGCGAACGACGACTACTCGTCGATCATGGTCAAGGCGCTGGCCGACCGTTTCGCCGAAGCCTTCGCCGAGCGCCTGCACGAGCGCGTGCGCAAGGAGTTCTGGGCCTATGCGCCAGACGAGGCTCTGGCGCCGGACGCGCTGATCGGCGAACCCTATCGCGGCATCCGCCCGGCGCCGGGCTATCCGGCGCAGCCCGATCACACGGAGAAAGCGACGCTTTTCCGCCTGCTCGACGGCGAGCGCAATGCCGGCGTCAGCCTGACCGAAAGTTTTGCGATGTGGCCGGGCTCCTCCGTGTCCGGCATCTACCTGTCGCATCCCGAGAGCTATTATTTCGGGGTGGCCAAGGTCGAACGCGACCAGGTCGAGGACTACGCGCGCCGCAAGGCCATGCCGCTCGCCGAGGTCGAACGCTGGCTCGGCCCGATCCTCAACTATGTGCCGGCGCAGGGGCTGGATGCGGCCGCGTGAGCATAGTCGCAGACGGCCCTTGGGCTGGTTCGACGTCGAGACGCCAACCGGCATGTCGTTTGGATTCATGGCCAGGGCCGAGGATTGGACAGAAACCTCAGGGCTGCCGCTTAGAACGCTGACCGGCATCGATCTGTTGGAGGTAGCGCTTACCGGCTTCCCAGCCTAACAAGCGACCAGCGCAGCCTTGCGGCCTTTCGCCGTAGCAATGCTGCAACGAAGGTGCGCATGAAGATGGAGCTAGATCAGCGTGTGCGTGGTGTCCATTGATCGCATCGTCTTAGCTCCAGATGAACGCGAGGACGAAACCGGCAATAGCAATTGCCGAGATGACATTGGGCCATACGGCATCGTGGGCCGGTTTGGCTGGCTTGTACCTGTGCCCCGTGCGGGGCAGCAGGTCCGGATCGTAGCGCACGTGGCGCTTAAGATAGTATTTGATTGGCCGTTTCATCGCGGGCCTTGACCACCAGCGAGCTTAAGAGGAGGCGCTGTGCTGGCTGACCAAAAACTTGCGCTCAAGGCAACGGAATAGAATCATTCGAACGAACACTGTTCGTCATGACGAGTAGGGAAGTGAATGCGGTCGGCGCGCCGCTTTCAAAAAATCTAACCGCGCGTTCTGGCTTTCGGTTCTGGCGCGCTTTCCGACGGATTTTCAGTCAACTTTTCAGATCGCCGATCCCTTGCCAACAGGGACTTCTTTTTTCTCGCCGGCAGCTCATCACCCTCAGCGGTCGCGCGGCCATGCTTCGCGGCAATCGTCGGCTCTGTTCGTTCGATAGTCTTTTTTTTGCACAGCTATCTCCCGATTCAGAAGATTAACGCGGCATAGCGCCAGGCAGTTCCGAAGGTCGCTAATGTACAGCGACAGCACGCTTCGCTCTGGGGCGGCCCAGCGGCTTGGTTAGGGGGTGAGGCCGCTGGGCCTGACCAGCGAGTCTTCGGGGCGCGCGCTCGACTGGCTGTTTAATATTTTAGCTAAATCAATGTAATCGAAACATGCGAACGAAGTACGCGGCGGCAATGGTCGACGTTCGGTGAGGAGACCCGCGCTAGCCCTTCAGCCTCACGCCCGGCCCGCCTCGAAATTACAAGCACAATCAGCAAGTAGGCGGTTTCGCATATCACGACTAGACTTTTAAGGCGAAAATGCCTTGTGATTTCAATATCTTACAAGATATTGCTCTTGCGTCAGCTTCGATTCTCCGCCATGCTTTCTGGCGAGGGAAGGGTCACATGGGTCGACGCGGCGGCGGACCAGACCTTGGCCGGGGTGGCATAGCTATGTCCAAGGTCGAGACCTAAAAGCTTGCCGGCGATTTCCAGGTCGTCTCACACCACCGGCTGCCGGTGCCACTTCCGGCTTGGCTTTGTGAGAGCCGCAACCTGGAGACTTGCAAATGAACTTCCACGTAAACGCTGCCGGCATCGACGCCGACTGGCAATTCGAACTAGGGGCATGGATCACACACCGCGACCAGCCCATGCCGTCGCTGGTGCTGTCTCGAGCGAAAGCCGGAAAGCTAGGAGATGTTTACGGCGTGCGCTCATTCGCAACCGTGGATCCGAATAGAGACAGGATGATATTGGGTAGCCTCAAGCCGATCGATGACGCGGCTTGGGCGGTTTGCTTGTTAACACCGGAATGGGCCGCCGAACTTGCGGCCTAGCTGGTGGGCGAAGCACCGGCAAACGACAAAACCCCGCTCCGACGGGAGTTTTTCATGTCGCCATGTTGCTATTCGCAGCCTCCGCTCATTACCAAGCCTTACAAATCAATGGCTTATGTTGCTGCCAATTCCAGCGCTAGCAACATGGTTTTTGGCGATTTAGGCAGCTAAGTGCTTGATTTTGTTTGGCTGGGGAACCTGGATTCGAACCAGGACTAACGGAGTCAGAGTCCGTGGGTCTACCGTTAACCTATTCCCCAGCAGGCGCGGTTGAAGAAAACCGCGCGGGCAGGGCGGCGATGGCGCCGCGCGTGCCTTGTAGCCGCCGCCGGAAAATAGTCAAGCCTGTGCCATGCTTCATTTGGGGCAATCGCGTCAGGTTTTTGATGCGTCCCTTACCCTTACACATTCCTCGACGAGACAGTGAAGCCACTGCATCGCTGCGTTCTTCGGCCACTGTAACGGCATGGATCCTAGGGTCTGCGCGACGTCGCTTCGCTCCTGCTTCGCCCTAGGATGACGAAAGGAGTGTAGTTTCGGCCAATCTCCAAGGTTGGAGATTTGCCATTAGCGTCAGCTTGGTTTGCGACCGGTGCTAATTTTCAACATTTGCGACTAGCCGTAAGCCAACACGCCTTCGTCATCCTAGGGCGGAGCAGGAGCGAAGCGACGTTGCGGAGACCCTAGGATCCATGCCGTTACCTCTGGGCGTCGCGGCGTTGAACAGCAGGGGGCCGCGCCTCACTCAGCGTTGCGGCCCTCTTCCCCATTCTTCGCGCATCACCGTCTGAAACGATTGCCCGGCATCTCACTTCCCACCCCGCCCGAGCTGCGAATGCTCGAAGTACAGCACCACGCTGAGCGCGATCACCAGCGGGATGATCAGGTAGAACAGCCGAAACACCAGGAGTGCGGCCAGCACGCCGACCGGGTCCATGTGCGACAGGCCGGCGAGGAAGACCACCTCGAACACGCCGAGCCCGCCCGGCGCATGCGAGATCTGCGCGATCGAGAACGACACCAGGAAGACGCCGAGCACGACGAAATAGCCGGGATTGCCTGATACGGGCAGGGCGAAGAAGATGATCGCCGCCGCTGCCAGAAGCTCGATCGGGCCGATCAGCAATTGCCGCGCGACGATCGGCAGGGCCGGATAATGAACCTGGAAGCTGCCGATCTTCAGCGGCCGGAGATGCAGCCAGCTGCCGAAGACATAGGCCGCCACCAGCAGCAGCATGGCGACGCCCGCGGCAATCGTCAGGCCATGGTGCGGCGCGCCGGAGAACCGGCCGATAATCTCCGGCTCGAAGACCAGCACGAGGCCGGAGACGAGGATCGTCGACAGCACGAATGTGATCCAGCAGATCGCTACCAGGACGCCGACATCCTGCCCGGTCAGCCCCCTTGTGCCATAGGCGCGGTAGCGGATCACGGCGCCGGAAAACACCGAGCCGCCGATATTGTGCGACAGCGCGTAGGTGGTGAAGGAGCACAGGGTGACGAACAGCCAGGAGACTCGTCTGCCGATATGCAGGAGCGCTATGTGGTCGTAGCCGGCCAGCGACGCATAGGCGATGACCGAGCTCAGCGCGGCGAGTACCCAGCCGCGGGCAGGGATGGCGACGATGCCGTCCCAGACGTCGTCGAGCGAAATGCCGCGCAGCTCGTGCAGCAGCAGCCACAGCGAGAAGACGACCGCCGCAATGCCGACGACCGGCCAGAAATAGCGCCTCCAATTCATGACGTGACGATCATGCGTTGCAGCCCCGTTGCCCCTTTTTCGGTTCGCGTCGGGAAAACTGTCCGCGATTCCGAATGTTCTATCCCCGCCATTTCAGAAATGCCTTATCGAAGCCGGCTATTCAACCGGCAAGGCGCGCTGCTGCGCCTCTTCTTCCCTTCTCCCCTTGTTGTGGGAGAAGGTGGATCGGCGCGTAGCGCCGAGACGGAAGAGGGGTGTTGGAAGAAATGAGGCCTTGCCAAGCTGGAACACCCCTCATCCGACCGAGCGGAGCCTGTCCTCGGGCTTGCCGGAGGCAAGACCCGTGGGCTCGGCCACCTTCTCCCACAAGGGGAGAAGGGATCACCAACATCGCCGCATCTCAAGCCACCGGCAAAATTCGCCCCCTGCGCTCTTGGTGATCCGGGCCGGCGCTGCTAGTCTGGCGGCAACTTAGAACACATGACAGCGCCTGCTGCGTCCGGTCTCCGGTTCGCGCGGCGCCGGAAGGAACTGAAGTGGAAGACCACGACACCGGCGCTGGCGCGCCGGAAGTGGGCGTGTCCAGGGCTTCGCCGCCGCCATCCGGCCAGGCAAGCCCATCCGCCGGCCGGCAGAATGGCCGCCCGGTGCAGCCTTGGTCCAGTCATGGACAGGCAGGCGACGCGCCCCCGCATCAGAATGGCCAGAATCAGAAGGCCAAGACCAGGAAGCGGCGCAAACGCCGGCGCGGCCGCAAGGTTTTCGTGCGCGATGACGCTCAGTTCGCAGCGGCCGGACTGTCGGCGGCCGCCGCCCCCGGCGCTCCAACAAGCCGTCCGCTCGAGGCGATCGTCGTGCCTTCGCCCTCAGCTGCGCCGAGCAGGCCGGAGCAGGATGTTCGCCGCCCGCCGGTGCAGGAACTGCCGGTGTTTGCCGCACTTGACCTCGGCACCAACAATTGCCGGCTGCTGGTGGCGGTGCCGACGCGGCATGGCCAGTTCCGCGTCATCGACGCTTTCTCGCGCATCGTCAGGCTTGGCGAGGGCCTCACCGCCAATGGGCGGCTCGGGCAGCCCGCGATGGACCGTGCGGTCGAGGCGCTGAAGATCTGCGGCGACAAACTGCGCAGCCGCAAGATCAGGAAGGCCCGGCTGATCGCCACCGAAGCCTGCCGCACGGCCGCGAACGGCGCCGAGTTCCTCGATCGCGTCGAGCGCGAGGCGGGCTTGAAGCTCGAGATCATCGACCGCCAGACCGAGGCGCGGCTGGCCGTGTCTGGCTGCGGCTCGCTGGTCGACCGCGACACGCAAGGCGTCGTCCTGTTCGACATCGGTGGCGGCTCCTCGGAAATCGCGCTGATCGATCTCACCGGCCACCGCTCGCCGCGGCTCGCCAACCACATCGTCTCCTGGACGTCGCTGCCGGTCGGCGTGGTTTCGCTGGCCGAGCGCTTCGGCGGCCGCACCGTCACCCGCGAGATATTTACCGCCATGGTCGAGGATGTGGCAGTGCGCCTGCATGCCTTTGACGGGCGCGACCGGCTGAGCCATGTGCTCGCCAGCCCGAAATTCCATCTGCTCGGCACCTCGGGCACGGTGACGACGCTGGCCGGCGTCCACCTCGACCTGGAGCGCTACGACCGCCGCCGGGTCGACGGGCTGTGGATGGACCGCGACAGCGTCGACCGCATGGTCGAAAAACTGGTCGGCTGGGACTTTCAGCAGCGCGTCGCCAACCCTTGCATCGGCGCCGATCGCGCCGATCTGGTGCTGGCCGGCTGCGCCATCCTGGAAGCGATCCGCGCGGTATGGCCGTCGGAAAGGCTGCGCGTTGCCGACCGCGGCTTGCGTGAAGGCATATTGAGCGAATTGATGGCCGACGACGGTGTCTGGCGCAACAGTGGACGTGGCAGAGCATGATCCCGAACCGAAGGACCGCGCCAGCGAAAAGTGGCAACCGGTTTTCTCGGACCCAAGCGGAAGCATTGCTTAGGTGAACAGTCGACCCCCACTCCGTCGAGCTTCGCTCGACACCTCTCCCCCGATCGACGGGGTAGAGGAAGGGCGCGAGCTTATGCAGGCTGGCGCCCTTCCTCTCCCTCCGGAGGGGGGAGAGGTGGCGCTGCGAAGCAGCGACGGAGTGGGGGAAGCCGTTCACGAAACGCGCAGCCGCCGAAAAACGGCCGCAACTCGGCGAGCGAGAAAACTCAAACAAGAAATCAAGCAATGACCAAGAAACCGGAAAAACCAGGCTCTGCCAGCATTCGCGTGCTGAAGACGCGGATCAAGAAGAAGAGCGGCCTGAAGGAATCGTCACGCCGCTGGCTGCAGCGCCACATCAACGATCCCTATGTCCAACGCTCCAAGGCCGACGGCTACCGCTCGCGTGCGGCCTACAAGCTGATCGAGATCGACGACAAGCACCATCTGCTCAAGCCCGGCATGAAAGTCATCGACCTTGGCGCGGCACCCGGCGGCTGGTGCCAGGTCGCCGCCGCGCGCACGAAATCGACGGCCGAACACCCGCATGTCGTCGGCATCGACTATCTCGAGATGGATGCGGTGCCTGGCGCGCCAGTGCTGTTGATGGATTTTCTCGATCCGCAGGCGCCCGAAAAGCTCGCCGAAACGCTGGGCGGCCGACCGGATATCGTTTTGTCCGACATGGCCGCGCCGACCACCGGGCATAAAAGGACCGATCACATCCGCACCATGTATCTGTGCGAGGTGGCAGCCGATTTCGCGCTGTCGGTGCTCAAGCCGGGCGGCCATTTCCTCGCCAAGACTTTTCAAGGCGGCGCCGAAAACGAGCTGCTCTCGAGGCTCAAGCAGAATTTCCGCTCGGTCCATCACGTCAAGCCGCCGGCCTCGCGCGATGAATCCGTGGAGCTTTACTTGTTGGCGAAGGATTTTAAGGGTTAGCGTCATTTCCTTCTCCCCTTGTGGGAGAAGGTGGCCTCGCGAAGCGAGGTCGGATGAGGGGTGTTCCAGCTTGGCAACACGCTTGCAGTTGTCATCGCCTCATTTCTTCCAACACCCCTCATCCGTCTCGGCGCTGCGCGCCGATCCACCTTCTCCCACAAGGGGAGAAGGGAAAGAGCCCTCAACTCCCCGGTGGACCCACCTCCAGCGCCTTCGGCGCTGTCAGCCCGCCATATCCCGACACCGCGTTGCCGGCGTCCGGCGCCAGCCGCATGAATGACAGCGATGCAACCGCCGACACGGCGGCGACGATGAAGAACGCGATGTGGAAGTCGCTCAGCGTCAGCGGCCCGCCATGGATTGTCGTCGACACTTCCAGGATGCCGCCGGCCAGCGCCACGCCAAGCGCGATCGACAGTTGCTGGAACACCGCGGCGATCGGCGTTGCCCTGCTGGTGTCGGCGGCCGAAATCTCGGCATAGGCAAGCGCGTTGATGCCGGTGAAGAACATCGAGCGGATGAAGCCGCCGACGAGCAGGGCGGCGAGGATCAGCAGATAGGGCGTTTCCGGCGTGAGCAAGCCGTTGATGGCGATCGACGCCGCCGCGATCAGCGAGCCGAAGATCAGCACACGGCGGAACCCGGCAACCCTGAAGATCAGCGCCGTGACGAATTTCATGCCGATGGCGCCGATCGCCGCCACGAATGTGATCATTCCCGATTGGAACGGCGTCAGCCCGAAACCGATCTGGAACATCAGCGGCAAAAGAAAAGGCACAGCGCCGATGCCGATGCGGAACAGTCCGCCGCCGAGGACCGAGGAGCGAAACACCTGGTTGCGAAACAGATCGAGCGCCAGCAGCGGATTCCTGGCGTGGCGCGCATGCAGGAGGTAAAGCACCGCTGCTACCAGCCCGACCGCCACGGTGAGAAAGCCGGCAATCGGCGGCAAAGCGGGCAGGCTGACCACCGACAGGCCGAACACGATGCCCGATGCCGCCAGCCCGCTCAGCACGAAGCCGACGAAATCGAGCGGCGGCGTCTGCGCCGATTCGGTTTTCGGCAGGAAGCGGGTGGCGAGCCAGATGCCGATCAGCCCGATAGGCACATTGATCAGGAATATCCAGTGCCAGGTGAAATAGGTGGTGATGAAACCGCCGACCGGCGGCCCGACGAGCGGCCCGACCAGCGCCGGAATGCTCAGCCAGGACATGGCGGCGACGAGTTCGCTTTTCGGCGTGGCGCGCACCAGCACAAGGCGTCCCACTGGCGTCATCATGGCGCCGCCAATGCCTTGCAGGAAGCGCGAAACCACGAAAGCCGGCAGCGAATTGGACACGGCGCAAGCGACCGAGCCGACGATGAACACGGCGATCGCCGCGCGAAAGACGTTCTTGGCGCCAAAGCGGTCGGCCATCCAGCCGCTGATCGGAATGAAGACCGCCAGCGACACCAGATAGGCGGTCAGCGCCAGCTTGAGCGCGACCGGGCTGGTCTGCAGGTCGATGGCGATCGCCGGCAGCGACGTCGCGATGACGGTCGAATCCATGTTTTCCATGAAAAGAGCGACCGCCAGGATAAGCGGAATGGTGCGGTTCATGGAACGCGTCCGGATTGAATGTTCACCGCCGATTGCTTGCCGGTCCCTCGGGGGCAAAGGGGGCAAGCCGACACGCAGGGCGGGTACCACGGGTTGCGTCGGATGTCGCCTTAATTTGCCGTCACATTTATGCGACCCTGGCAGCCGAGCCAGTCCGGAGCCTTGCGAGGAATGGCGCAAATAAAAACCGCCTCGTGGGCGGGTCGATGGCGCGAATCAGCGCCATGAATAAATTCCTAGCATAACTGCCGTCACAAAGCAAGGATCACGAGCCCGCACACGTGCACAACCAATCGGCTTTTCATCGGCGACGGGACGTGTTACGAGCCAGCGCCAATCCTGAAAGGGAAGAAGACGAGTCGGCGCTGTCCATCCGGTCCAGCGCTTTTCATGCATTCCGAGGGCTGGCCATGGCAAAAATTATCGAAACGTCCACGGGCGCGTTGGCGCTGACCTTTGACGACGTGCTGCTTCAGCCGGGTCATTCCGAAGTCATGCCCGGCGAGACCGATATCCGCACCCGCATCGCCGGCGACATCGACCTGAACGTGCCGATCCTTTCCGCCGCCATGGATACCGTCACCGAGGCGCGCCTTGCCATCGCCATGGCCCAGGCCGGCGGCATCGGCGTCATCCACCGCAATTTCTCGCCGGCCGAACAGGCCGAGCAGGTGCGGCAAGTGAAGAAATTCGAGTCCGGCATGGTCGTGAACCCCGTCACCATCGGCCCCGAGGCGACGCTCGCCGATGCGCTGGGTCTGATGCGCACCTACAGCATCTCGGGCATTCCCGTGGTCGAGAATGGCGGCGCTGGCGGGCATACGGTTGGACGGTTGGTCGGCATCCTGACCAACCGCGACGTCCGCTTCGCCTCCGATCCGGCCCAGAAGGTCTACGAGCTGATGACCCGTGAGAACCTGATCACGGTCAAGGAGAACGTCGATCAGGACGAAGCCAAGCGGCTCCTGCACCAGCACCGCATCGAGAAGCTGGTCGTGGTCGACAGCGACGGCAATTGCGTCGGGCTGATCACCGTCAAGGACATCGAGAAGTCGCAGCTCAATCCGCACGCCACCAAGGACGTGCAAGGACGCTTGCGCGCGGCGGCCGCCACCAGCGTCGGCGATGACGGTTTTGAGCGCGCCGAGCGCCTCATCGATGCCGGCGTCGACCTTCTGGTGATCGATACCGCGCATGGCCACTCGCAACGTGTCCTGGATGCGGTGACGCGGGCCAAGAAGCTGTCCAATTCGGTCCGCATCCTGGCCGGCAACGTCGCCACCGCAGAAGGCACGCTGGCGCTGATCGATGCCGGCGCCGACGCCGTCAAGGTCGGCATCGGGCCGGGTTCCATCTGCACCACCCGCATCGTCGCCGGCGTCGGCGTGCCGCAGCTTTCGGCGATCATGTCGGCGGTCGAGACGGCGCAGAAATCGGGCGTCTCGGTCATTGCCGATGGCGGCATCAAATATTCCGGCGATCTCGCCAAGGCGCTCGCCGCCGGCGCCAGTGCCGCCATGATCGGCTCGCTGCTGGCCGGCACCGACGAGAGCCCAGGCGAGGTCTACCTGCACCAGGGCCGCTCGTTCAAAGCCTATCGCGGCATGGGCTCGGTCGGCGCCATGGCCCGCGGCTCAGCCGACCGCTATTTCCAGGCCGAGGTGCGTGACACGCTGAAATTGGTGCCGGAAGGCATCGAAGGGCAGGTGCCCTACAAAGGACCTGTGTCCGGCGTGCTGCACCAGCTTGCGGGCGGCCTGAAAGCCGCTATGGGTTATGTCGGCGGGCGCGACCTTGCCGATTTCCGCGACCGCGCCACCTTTGTACGCATATCCAACGCCGGACTTCGTGAAAGCCACGCCCATGACGTCACGATTACCCGCGAAAGCCCGAATTATCCCGGCGGAGCCTGACCAGCTTGCGCGAAGCCTGACGGCAATGATGCTGCGGCTGTCCCGCCACGCCGCCGCACTCTGTTTCGTCTGCGTGGCGGTTTTCGTCGCCATGACGGCGATGGAGTTCCTGTATTTCCGCCAGTTGAGCGGTGGCCTGCCGTCGCTCGATTTGCGCTGGACCGGTTTCACCCCGGATGAAGGCATGGCCTGGCTGACGGCGCTCGGCCGGCGCGGCAGCGAGATCATCCTGGTCTGGCATTATCTGACCTTCGACCTCTTGTTCCCGGCGCTGCTGTCGCTGACGCTGGTCAGCCTGATCCTGGCCACGGGGCGGCGGCTGAAGAATTTCCGGGCGCTGTCCGCGCAGCTCCAGTCGCTGTTCGCGCTTGTCCTGGTGCTGCCCTACACGCTTGCCGATTATGCGCAGAACTTCGCGGTGGCCCGCCTGCTCTCAGATTTCCTGTCGGCCAATCCGGATTCGCTGTCCTTCGCCTCGGCGCTGATCGTCACCAAATTCGCGCTTCTGGCGATGCCGGTGATCGTCATCGCGGTTTTCCACCTGGCCGGTCAGAAACAGCGCTGAGCTCCCCTTCTCCCCTTGTGGGAGAAGGTGGCCGAGCGAAGCTCGGTCGGATGAGGGGTGTTGGAAGGATCGCGACTTTCAAGTCGTGATAACTTGAAATCATTCGATATTTTAACGCGGCGTTTCTTCCAGCACCCCTCATCCGTCTCGGCGCTACGCGCCGATCCACCTTCTCCCACAAGGGGAGAAGGATGTGGCAGGCGCTACAAATCGAACAGCGCGATCTTGCGCTTGTCGAACTTGATCGCAATCTCGCCGCGCACCAGTTTGAGCGCGGCCTCGCCGAACACGGCGCGCCGCCAGCCTTGCAAGGCCGGCACGTCGGCGGCCTCGCCCTCGGCGGCGATGCGGTCGATGTCGTCGCTGGAAGCCAGCACCTTCGAAGCGACGCCCTCCTTTTCAGCGACGATCCGCAACAGCACTTTCAACAGTTCCGCGGCGGCATTGGAGCCTTCGGGCGGCTGAAAACTCTTCGGCAGCTTCGGCATGTCTTCCCTGGGCAAGGCAAGCGCGGTGTTGACTGCGCCAAGCAGCGCCGTTGCCGTCACCGAGCGTTCCCAGCCTTTCGGCGTGGTGCGCAGCTTGGCGAGTGCTGCCGCATCGCGCGGCGCCTGCTGCGCCACCTCGTAGATGGCGTCGTCCTTGAGCACCCGGCCGCGCGGCACGTCGCGTTCACGCGCCTCGCGCTCGCGCCATGCGGCCACCGCTTGCACGATCGCCAGCTCCTGCGGCTTGCGCAGCCGCATCTTCAGCCGTTTCCAGGCGTCCTCCGGGTGCGGATCGTAGGTCTCGCGCGCGGTCAGAACTTCCATCTCCTCGTTCAGCCAATGGGCGCGGTTCTCGCGCACCAGCTCGGCGCTGAGGTGCTGGTAGACCTCGATCAAATGGGTGACGTCGGCAAGCGCGTAGTCGAGCTGCTTCTCGGAAAGCGGCCGGTGGCGCCAGTCAGTGAAACGTGAGGACTTGTCGAGCCGGGCGCCGGTTATCTTCTGGACGAGCTGGTCATAGGAGACGCTGTCGCCGAAGCCGCAAACCATCGCCGCCACCTGGGTGTCGAACACCGGATGCGGGACCAGATCGCCGAGATGAACGATGATTTCGATGTCCTGGCGCGCCGCATGGAAGACTTTGACGACGGCCTCGTTGGCCATCAGCCTGAAGAACGGCTTGAGGTCGATATCGGTTGACAGCGGATCGATCAGCGCCGTCACGCCGGGCGCCGCCATCTGGATCAGGCAGAGGATCGGCCAAAAGGTCGTCTCGCGAATGAATTCGGTGTCGACGGTGACGAAATCCGACTTTTCGAACGCGGCAACAGCGGTCTCGAGTTCTTCTTGGGTGGTGATGACGTGCATCAAATCGCTTTTGGCAAAGGGTACGGTCTCCTTCAATTTCAGCCGCGCGGGCTTTCGTCAAGCCGCAGCCCCGGGTTCAAGCCATATGGGCCGTCATCATTGCTTCCCAGGCCCATCGGAATCATCATTGCGCTTGGCCAGCCGGGCGAAGACCGTCGATGTGCGCAAAAGGCCGATGAAACGGCTGCGATGGCCGGCCGGCACGCCGGATCGCACCTGCATCCGGTACAGGATGACGACGACGAAGATGGCGTAGACGACGGCGGTGAACACGAACAGCGCGCTTGGCCCGAAATACTGCATCGCCGTCGAGGCGGCGAACGGCCCGCCAATCGCGCCGAAGGAATAGAACAGCATCAGCGCCGCGTTGATCAGCACGAACTCGCCCCTGTCGGCGCGGTCGTTGGAGTGCGCCGCCGATAGCGAGTAGAGCGGCATGGCGAAGCAGCCGAAGATGAAGACGATCACGAAGTTGAGGGACGGGTCGCTGCGCGCCCAGAACACCAGCGCCAGCGATGCCAGCAGCGCGCAGCACGTCGTCATCAGCAGCACGGAACGCCGGTCCCAGCGGTCGGACAGATAGCCGAGCGGATACTGGATGATGGCGCCGCCGAAGATGCCGACGCTGACGAAGGTGACGACGTCGGTGACCGACATGCCGATCTGTTCGGCATAAACCGGCGACAATGTGCGAAAGGCGCTGTTGGTGACGCCGACGGCGATGCAGCCGAAGCAGCCGAGCGGCGAAATCCGCCAGACGCGGGCCAGGTCGAGCCTGACGTCTTCCGGCGGGGTCGGGTTGGAGCGGTCGCCGAGCGACACCGGCACCAGCGAGAGCGTGATCATGATCGACATGATGGCGAAGATTGCAAAACCGCCGGCGCCGAAGATCGGGATCAGGAACTGTGCGCCTGTCACCGAACCGATGTCGACCATCCGGTAGATGGCCAGCACCCGAGCGCGGTCCCTATTGGCGACCCCGGAATTGAGCCAGGCTTCCATGATGGTGAACAGGCCGGCGAAGCAGAACCCGCCGGCAAAGCGCACTGCGCACCACATAACCGGATCGACGACCAGCACCAAAAGCAATGTCCCCGCCGAAGCGATCGCCGCCAGCGCGGAGAAGGCGCGCACATGGCCGACGGCCTTCATGATGTGGGTTACGGCGAGGCAGCCGAGCAGGAAGCCGGCGAAATAGAACGTGCCCATCAGGCCGATGGTCGAGGCCGAAAACCCCTCCTGCGCGCCGCGCAACGCGATCAAGGTGCTCTGCAGTCCATTGCCGCCGAGCAGGATGCCGGCGGCAATAAGGAGTGGGATCAGCGGGCGCATGGAGGACATGAAGGAAGGCCTGTCGTTGATCCTTCTTGAACCATCGCCTGCGCCAATGCCAGCGGCAATTCCCGGCGATTAGCGGGCCAGCACCGGCAATCAGTATCTCAACTAGAATTTTGGCTTTGGGAGCGGTCTTTCGCACTCCCGACGGCGCACTGGGGTGGCTGTCCGCCTACCGCAGGATTCTGTTTGTCATCAGCCATCTCACGGAGCGGGGCCACGCGTAGTTCGGACCCATGCGAAGATCGGTAAAGCCTTGCAAAACAGCTTTCCCGGTTTCAGCGTCGAGGATGCGAATGAACATAGTATGCTCTGTTCGGTTGACGCGCGTCACGACGCCGAGCAAGGCAAGAGACGCGCCGTGCTCTTTGGCAATTTTGCCTTCACAGCCCCCGCAGTTGCGTAAGCCGTGCGGCGCACCCGCCTGCTCATCCCTCGCTGGCACATCAACGACTGTAAAACGCCCAGACTTGGAGAGCATGTCCTTCGCCATTTGTGCCGACTCGGACAGATAGCGCCTATCGTGTTCATCCGGGGGGATTATTCCTGCCCCAGCGCTCTTGTCCTCCAATTCGAAAGGAAACACCTCGATTGACATCGGCTTTGTCTGCTGAGCGTGCGCAAATGTGCAAGTGCCGACAAGCAGTGTCATCAGGACAGTCAATGTGCGAATGCGCATGGTAGTCCTCACATCAATGGACGGCCATTGTACACGGCTTGATCACCCTAATCACGATCAAAGCAGAAGATAGCAGTCGCCTTCCGTCAGCCGCGGCGCGTAGTCCGCTTCGGAACGGGCGATGCCGAAAATCTCCTGCGCGCCGCGCCATACCCTGAAGGAGCCGGGCTGGTTCCAGCGGGAACCAGCTTGGCTGTATTCTATCGTGCTTGCTATACTCCATCGGGCACGTCACAGGGGGCTTCCCATGTCAGGCTATTTCGGCACAGAGGTTCAGCAACGCCTGCAAGCTCAGGCTGAGGCGAGTGTCGACTTCATCAATGTGACCCCCGGCGAGTGCCAGACCGGGCGCACTATGGGGTGCGATGATCCCGACCGGTTCGGGTGGGAGCTGATCGACAAGATCCTCAATCGCGACGGCATCTGCGGCTTTCGTATGATACCAGCAAGCAAGGCGGATGAGCTCAAGTCGAGATTGGCCAAGGGGGGCTTCCGCTTCGATACCTGGGACGTTTTCTTGGCCGACCAGGCAAGTGCCCTGGCGGCGTCTGAGGCAATTATCGATCAGGGACTGCCCGACGGACTTCTCGATCAAGACAAGCCGACCGAGCCGGATGATGAGTATACGGCTCGCATCCAGGCGTTCATGGCGGCGTCGGGCGTAGTGCCATTTTCGGGGTCGCTGCTGGCCGGAACGGTGGGACCGGCGACGACAGTAGTGGTGGGCGACAAGACGGGTACCGTCGCGGCAACCGCGCATGGCTACTTGGCTCACAATTCCTACAGCACCTATCACCGATATGCGTGGGGTGGACTGGTTGCGGTCGCGCAATCGCAGAGGGGCCGAGGGCTCGGCAACCACATCAACGCTCGCATGATCGTCAGTGTGTTTCGCGATCTGCATGCGACGCACATCTATGAGCTCGTATCAGCCTCGAACGTACCGTCCCGGCGAATGGTGGAATCATGCGGGCTTCGTCGCGATCCCGCTGTTGTGTGTGGGGTTGCTACGCCTGGCGATAGTGCGCGCTTCACCCGCTGACCGCCATGGGCGGTCGATGTTGGATCGCAGCTTATTCCGAGCGATGATCGCGTAGGGCGAGAGCCGAAGTCCAACCTGAGATGCTGCCCTAGCGCCGTCTGCCTTGACAAAGGCGGCCTCTCATGTGCTTTTCGCGCAAATTTTCGGGCCAGGCCATCATGCCTTGGCCGCAATCAACATCCGGACTTACCAATGACAATGCATCGTTACCGCAGCCATACCTGTGCCCAGTTGAGGAAGAGCGACGTCGGCTCTTCCGTTCGCCTGTCGGGTTGGGTGCATCGCGTTCGCGACCATGGCGGCCTCCTCTTCATCGATTTGCGCGACCACTATGGCCTGACCCAGATCGTCGCCGATCCGGATTCGCCGGCCTTCAAGATTGCCGAGACCGTGCGCGGCGAATGGGTCGTCCGCGTCGACGGCGAGGTCAAGGCGCGTCTGGCAGAGACCGCCAACGCCAATTTGCCGACCGGCGAGATCGAGGTTTTCGCGCGCGAGATCGAAGTGCTGTCGGCGGCCAAGGAATTGCCGCTGCCGGTGTTCGGCGAGCCGGACTATCCCGAGGACATCCGCCTCAAATACCGCTTCCTCGACCTGCGTCGCGACACGCTGCACAAGAACATCGTGGCGCGCACGAAAATCATTGCCGAGATGCGCAAGCGCATGGGCGAGGTCGGCTTCACCGAATTCTCGACACCGATCCTGACCGCTTCATCGCCCGAAGGGGCGCGCGACTTCCTGGTGCCGTCGCGCATCCATCCCGGCACTTTCTACGCGCTGCCGCAGGCGCCGCAGATATACAAGCAATTGATCATGGTGTCGGGCTTCGACCGTTACTTCCAGATCGCGCCCTGCTTCCGCGACGAGGACCCGCGCGCCGACCGCCTGCCGGGCGAGTTCTACCAGCTCGACCTGGAAATGAGCTTCGTCGAGCAGGACGATATCCTGGCGACCATGGAGCCGGTGATGCGCGGCGTGTTCGAGGCCTTTGCCGCCGGCAAGCCGGTGACGCAGGAATTTCCGCGCATCGCCTATGACGTCGCCATGCGCAAATACGGCACCGACAAGCCGGACCTGCGCAACCCGATCGAGATGCAGGCCGTCTCCGATCATTTCCGCGATTCCGGTTTCAAGGTATTCGCCAACATCCTCGCCAACGACCCGAAGGCCGAAGTCTGGGCCATTCCGGCCAAGACCGGCGGCTCGCGCGCCTTCTGCGACCGCATGAATTCCTGGGCCCAGGGCGAGGGCCAGCCGGGCCTCGGCTACATCTTCTGGCGCAAGGAAGGTGAAAAGCTCGAGGGCGCCGGTCCGCTCGCCAAGAACATCGGCGAGGGGCGCACCGAGGCGATCCGCCAGCAACTCGGCCTTGCCGATGGCGACGCTGCCTTCTTCGTCGCAGGCGACCCCAAAAAGTTCGTCTCGTTCGCGGGCGCCGCACGCACCCGCGCCGGCGAGGAGCTGAACCTTGTCGACCGCGACCGTTTCGAATTGTGCTGGATCGTCGACTTTCCCTTCTTCGAATGGAACGAAGACGAGAAAAAGATCGATTTCGCCCACAATCCGTTTTCCATGCCGCAAGGCGGCATCGATGCGCTCAACGGCGAGGATCTGCTCGGCATCAAGGCGTTCCAGTATGACATGGTCTGCAATGGTTTCGAGATCGCCTCCGGCGGCATCCGCAACCACCTGCCGGAAACCATGGTCAAGGCGTTCGAGACTGTCGGGCTGGATCGCGAGACGGTTGAGGAGCGCTTCGGCGGCCTCTATCGCGCCTTCCAGTATGGCGCGCCGCCGCATGGCGGCATGGCGGCCGGCATCGATCGCGTCGTCATGCTGCTGGTCGGCGCCAAGAATCTGCGCGAAGTGACCATGTTCCCGATGAACCAGCAGGCCTCTGACCTGTTGATGAGCGCGCCGTCGGAAGCCAGCCCGCAGCAGCTTCGCGAATTGTCGCTGCGCGTCGCGGTGACCAAGAAAGAGGTTTAAGAACCTCCCGCAACCGATTCTGTTGATTCACAAAAAAGCCCGGCATCGCGCCGGGCTTTCGCTTCAAGGGACCGTTCCGGTCAGTCCTCGTTCGCCTTGACCGTCACGCCAAGCGTCTTCGTCAGGTCCACCGGGTTGGACATGGCGCCCGCCATGATCAGCGCGAACGGCACCGCTGCCGGCGGCTTGGCCAAGATCTCGAGGCTCTGCGGGTCGTCGAGATACTTGCCGACCGCAGCCGACACCTGCGCCGTCAATTCGGGATTGTTGAGCTGCGCCATGCCGAAAGGCACGATCGCCTTGGCCTGGTTGGCGATATCCTTGCCGGACATGCCTTGCTGCTTGCCGACATAGTCCAGCACCTTGTTGGTCAGCGAATCGTCGTCGAAGCGGATCGAAGCGCTGTTGAACGAAAGCTGCTGCAAGATGCCGAGCATGGCCATGCCTTGCGCCGAATTGTCGGCGCCTTCGGGCTGCGCCGCCATCTTCTTCTGCGCCTCCTGCAGCGATTTGATGACGTCAAGCGTGTAGCCGCCGAAACCGAAGGTCATGCCGAGCGTTCCGGCATTGTCGACGGAGATGTCGTATTTCGACAGCTCCATCTTGCCGTCCGAAGGCTGCCAGGTGCCCGCCATTTCAAGGTTTCCGGTGATGTTCTGGTAGCCGAGCGCGTTGATCACGTCTTTGGACTTCGGATCCTCGATCAGCGTCAGGTCGGCATTGAACTTTTCCGTCGTGCCGGAAAATTCCATCGCCTTGCCGTCGGCCGGCGGCGTGATCTCGATGGCAAGCCCGTCCATCGAGAAGGCTGTCTTGTCGGCGACCTTGACCGTCATGTTGTCGAGTTCTGCCGATTTGTACATCATCAGCGAGCCCAGCGGGCCTGTGGCGCCGTCGGCCGGGACCGTCATGTCGTGGATGACGAAGGGACTGAGGTCGAGCGTGACGCCGTCCTCGCTGTGCTGGAACGCCGCAGTCGAGACCGTTTCGATTTCATAACCGCCGTTGGCTTCGGTCACCCCTTCGAGTGTGACGTCGCCGAGCTTAAGCGCTTCCTTTTCGGCCGCCGGTTTGACGGCGACGCCTTGCAGCACCATGCTGGAGGCATCGCCCGTCACCCCGGTCCATGAGATGTCGACGCCCTGGGCGGCGAGAGCCGCCTTCAGCCGGTCGGCGACCGCAGCATCCTGCGCGAAGGCCGCGTTCAGGGGCAGCGTCAGCAGGAAGGTCGAAAAAGCGAGTTTGTTGAGTGTCGAGCGTCTGATCGTCATTGCGAGTCCCCTGAGCGTGCCTGAATTATTCTAGAATTCTTTGCGCCGTCACCCTTCCGTGACGAACTGGACGGGAAAAAGGCATTCTCCCGCACAATGGCCGAAAACCATGGCGAAAGGCAAATCCGATCCATCGCGCCCCGATCCATCGCTTGCCATAGACGCGGGGTGTAACCAATTGATGTTGGTCGTTGCTGGAGTGCGTCCAGTTCGTGTTGCAGAAGGCGGCTCGCATTCAAGCGCCTCTTGCCGCGAATCACCCGCTCGGCTAGTCCCAGCCCATGGGAAAAAGGCTTTTACCGCCTGGCGATGGCGGTGGCGACAACATCGAGCCGGTTGATCTGAAGAAAGCGCTGGAAGAGCGCTATCTCGCCTATGCGCTGTCGACCATCATGCACCGGGCGCTGCCGGATGTGCGCGACGGGCTGAAGCCGGTCCATCGCCGCATCATGCATGCCATGCGGCTGCTCAGGCTCAACCCCGACCAGGGCTTCGCCAAATGCGCCCGCATCGTCGGCGAGGTGATGGGCAAGTTCCATCCGCATGGCGACCAGTCGATCTACGACGCGCTGGTGCGGCTGGCGCAGGATTTCTCGATGCGCTACCCCCTGGTCGACGGCCAGGGCAATTTCGGCAATATCGACGGCGATAACGCCGCCGCCATGCGCTACACCGAAGCGCGCATGACCGATGTGGCGACCGAGCTGCTGTCCGGCATCACCGAGGATGCCGTCGACTACCGGCCGACCTACAATGAGGAGGACGAGGAGCCGGTCGTGCTGCCCGGCGCCTTCCCGAACCTGCTCGCCAACGGCTCGTCCGGCATCGCCGTCGGCATGGCGACTTCGATCCCGCCGCACAATGCCGCCGAGCTCTGCGACGCCGCGCTTCATCTGATCGAGCATCCGGACGCGCCGGTGACGACGTTGATGGACTTCGTTCAAGGACCGGATTTCCCGACCGGCGGCATCATCGTCGACAGCCGTGCCTCGATCCTCGAAGCCTACGAAACCGGTCGCGGTGGTTTCCGCGTCAGGGCGAAATGGAGCCAGGAGGACCAAGGCAGGGGCACCTGGAGCATCGTCGTCACGGAAATCCCCTACGGCGTCCAGAAGGCGCGGCTGATCGAAAAGATCGCCGAGCTTTTGATGGCGCGCAAATTGCCGCTACTCGAGGACATCCGCGACGAGAGCGCCGAGGACGTCCGCGTCGTGCTGGTGCCGAAGAGCCGTTCGGTCGATCCCGGCATCCTGATGGAATCGCTGTTCAAGCTGACCGAGCTCGAAAGCCGCTTTCCGCTCAACATGAACGTCCTGTCGCGCGGCAAGATACCCAACGTGCTGTCGCTGAAAGGCGTGCTCAAGGAATGGCTGGAGCACCGCCGCGAGGTGCTGATCCGCCGCTCGAGGCATCGCCTCGGCGAGATCGAAAGGCGGCTGGAGATCCTCGCCGGCTATCTGATCGCCTATCTCAACATCGACGAGG
Organism: Mesorhizobium sp. M6A.T.Cr.TU.017.01.1.1; assembly: GCF_004023115.1. Taxonomy (NCBI): domain Bacteria; kingdom Pseudomonadati; phylum Pseudomonadota; class Alphaproteobacteria; order Hyphomicrobiales; family Phyllobacteriaceae; genus Mesorhizobium; species Mesorhizobium sp. M6A.T.Cr.TU.017.01.1.1. Next base: position 3,427 of record NZ_RZTA01000095.1, on the reverse strand, counting down.
TGATCAGGATCATCCGCGAGGAGGACGAGCCCAAGCAAGTGATGATGGCGCGCTGGTCGCTTACCGACAACCAGGCCGAAGCCATCCTCAACATGCGGCTGCGCGCCCTGCGCAAGCTCGAGGAATTCGAGATCCGCAAGGAATTCGACGGCCTCACCACCGAGAAGAAGCAGATCGAGGCGCTTCTTGCGTCCGACGCCAAGCAGTGGTCGACGATCAAATGGGAAGTCTCCAGCATCCGCGAGAAATTTGGACCGGAGACCGAACTCGGCAAGCGCCGGACCCAGTTCGCCGATGCGCCCGAACATGACCTGACCGACATCGCCCATGCCATGATCGAGCGCGAGCCGGTCACCGTGGTCGTTTCGGAAAAGGGCTGGCTCAGGGCGATGAAAGGTCACCTGACCGACCATTCGTTACTGACCTTCAAGGAGGGCGACAGCCTCAAGCTCGCCTTCCACGCCCAGACCACCGACAAGGTGCTGGTCTTCACCACCGGTGGCAAGTTCTACACGATCGGCGCCGACCGGCTGCCGGGTGGGCGCGGCCATGGCGAACCGATCCGCATCATCGTCGACATGGACAACGACCAGGACATCGTCACCGCCTTTGTCCATGATCCCAAGCGCAAGCTGCTCTTGGTGTCGCATGACGCCAATGGCTTCATCGTGTCGGAAGAAGAGGTCGTCGCCAACACCCGCAAGGGCAAGCAGGTGATGAACGTCAAGGCGCCCGACGAGGCCCAGCGTTGCGTGACGGTCGCCGGCGACCATCTCGCCATTGTCGGCGAGAACCGCAAGATGCTGGTCTTCCCGCTCGCCGAGATCCCTGAGATGGGTCGCGGCAAGGGCGTCCGCCTGCAGAAATACAAGGATGGCGGCGTCCTCGACCTCAAGACTTTCACGCTCGAAAGCGGTCTCTCCTGGCAGGATTCGGCCGACCGCACCTTCGTCAAGTCGCGTGAAGAGCTGATCGAATGGATCGGTGCTCGAGCCTCGGCCGGGCGCATGGTGCCGAAGGGATTCCCGAGGACGGGGAAATTCGGGTAAAGCTGCCGATCTCCCCCCTTGAGGGGGAGATGTCGCCGAAGGCGACAGAGGGGGTCGGCACGTCCTGACGCGACCTCTTATTGTGGACTGAGGACGCCGGCGCTTTATGCGCGGCGACCCCCTCTGGCCTGCCGGCCATCTCCCCCTCAAGGGGGGAGATATCTAGACATTTGGAATGTCGTCACGATTGCTGCACTATATCAGTGCATAAGTATCGCTACATGAGCCGTTTGGGAGAAATGAGCATTTGAAGGAAGCTAGGATTCGGAAACCGGAAGGCCAGCAGCGCCTGTTTGGCCTGTCGACGCCGCTCAGATCCGCCGTCATTCCGCCGCTTTCGGCGGCGCGCTGGCTTCTGGTGCTGATCGTTGCCGCCGGGGTCTATTTCTTTCATGGTTTCCTGGTCCCGGTACTGGCCGCGCTTGTCATCGCCTTTGCCAGCTGGCCGCTCTATCGGCGATTGCTCGCTGGTGTCGGCGGCAACCGCACGATCGCCGCGACATTGGCGATACTGTTTATCCTCACCTTCCTGGTGGTGCCGATCGCGCTCGCCGGCGCCTACGCCACAAACGAAGTCCGCGAATGGGTCGGCTGGGCGATCGAGACCAACCGCGAAGGCGCGGTGACGCCGCACTGGATCGCCACGCTGCCCGTGGTAGGCGAGTGGCTGAACGAGCAGTGGACGCGCAATCTCGGCCATCCCGGCGGCATCGGCGAACTGATCCAGCTGATCAGCGGCGCCAACATCGGCAGCATCTACCGCGGCGTGCTGGCTGCCGGCGGCAGCGCCTTCGGCCTTCTGCTGGCGCTGCTGTTCATGATGATCGCGCTGTTCTTTGCCTATCGCGACGGCGAGCATTTTGCCGGGCAGATCGACCGTCTCGGCGAACGCATCCTGCCGACCAGATGGGAGCGGATTTCGCGTGTCGTGCCGGCGACGATTTCCTCGACGGTGACCGGCATGACCATTATCGCCATCGGCGAAGGGGTGGTGCTGGGCGTGGCCTACTGGCTGGCCGGCGTGCCGTCGCCGGTGACGCCCGGCGCCCTGACCGGCATCATGGCGCTGATTCCCGGCGGCGCACCGCTGTCCTTCACGCTTGTCTCGATCTATCTCGCCGCCAGCGGCTCGCCGATGGCCGGTTTGGCGCTGTTCATCTGGGGGAGCGTCGAACTGTTCATCGTCGACAAGACATTGCGCCCGAAACTGGTCGGCGGCCCGATAAAGCTACCGTTCCTGCCGACCTTTTTCGGCCTGATCGGCGGCGTCAAGACGATGGGCTTTCTCGGCCTGTTCATCGGCCCGGTGCTGATGGCATTGCTGGTCGCGATCTGGCGCGAATGGCTGCGCGCGGTGGACTTGGCCGACGAGCTTGCCCCCGCAGCACCGGACGACCTGGAAGGTGCTCCGCCGCAGATCGACATCGTCGCGGAGCACGCCGCCGCGAGGAAGAGTCAGGCCGGGTGACTGACCGCAAGGGTGGCGCGGCGCCTGCGCCCCTCATGCAGCTGCCATAGCGAATGGGCGACCAGTGTGACGATCAGGATCGCGCCGCCGATCAGGCTGTTGCGCGACGGCGCTTCGGCAAAGATCATCCACATCCAGACCGGCGCCAGCACGGTTTCGAGCAGATAGAACATCGCCACCTCCGGTCCCGAAACATATTTCGGTCCGTTGGCGAGGCAGAAGAACGAGATCGGCATGATGACGGCGCCGTTGAAGATGATCCACCACGGCGCGTTCACCTGAAGGCCTTCGCCTGAGACCATGAACACCGCGACGGCCAGGGGCAGGACCACGCCGATCAGCGATGTGAACCCCATGTCCTTGCCGCTGGCGCGCGAGATGGTGATGGCCAGGGCGATGAAGAAAGCCGAGCACAGTGCCATGAGATCGCCGAACAGGTGCCCGGTGCCGATCGAATCGCCGACGATGATCGCGACGCCGAGGATCATGACCAGCATCGCGACCACGGTGACCAGTCGCGGCCGCTCCTTCAGAAACACCCAGGACAGCAGTGCCGCGAACACGGTGTTGAAGGCCAGGATGAAGACCAGATTGGCGGTCGTGGTGTAATAGATGCTGGTGACGAAGGTGACCGAGGTCAGTCCGTAGCATATTGCGACAACGAGCCCCGACCAGCCGGGGATGAGCTGCGGCGCGTTCCGGCTCAGCGAGCGCCAGACAGCCCAGATGACCAGCGCCGCGACCAAGGTGGTGCCGGTGCGCAGCAGGAGGATCGTCCATGCGCCGCCGTCGGCCAGGCGGATCAGTGGAATGTCGACGGTCAGCGTCAGGCCGCCAACGGCGGTGATGAGAAGGCCCTTCTGGTGATCGTTGTGGGACGACATGCGGCAATTCTCGCAATGAATGTGGA
>NZ_RZTA01000094.1:0-26048 GCF_004023115.1 Mesorhizobium sp. M6A.T.Cr.TU.017.01.1.1 | reverse complement strand
TCCTCTTGCGGGGCGATGGGATATGACGGCTGTGAGTGACCTTGGCCGATCGGCTCACGTCAGGGAACGTAACTAACTGTAACCTACGGGCTAGTACTGGCCCAGCGCACTGCGGACCGTTCAGTCCGCGACGCTAAAATGGCCGTTGGCATCTCATACGAACGCCACCTAAGGGTCGATGTCTTGGTATCTGACTACGTTCGCTAAAACGCCCGCAACGACGGCAGGATGCCCGGGTTTGACCCCATTGCAGCCGTTCTCTGAGAGAAGGTTTGCGAAAAGCCATGACCCGAAAGCAAAATCCATCCGATCCGTTCAATAGCTTATCCCGCCGTCAAACACGGCCAGCTACAATGATCGACAGCCGTAACGTTTGAGGCCACCGGATTCGACAGGCTGTCGCGGAATGCCTTTAACCAGCTCTATTGCTGCACCAGTTCGAACTCGCCCGGCTTCCAGGTCTTGTCGAACCAGGACTCCAGCGGGCCATAGAGGCGAAGAAGGACGTTCCAGCCCTTGCCGGGAACTGTCTGGACCCAGTTGGCCTCATGGCCTTCCGGCGCTGTCGGACCGAACCAGACATCGACCGAGGAGTCCGCGTTGATCACAATGTCTTTCTTGTCGCTGCCGATGCTGGGGAATTGCTGGTCCGTCTGCAGCATCGAACGCGTTTGATTGTCATACGCAACGAACGACCAGAATTCTTTTGCCGGAATGTTTGGCGGCAGGTGGATCTTATAGGTCTTGCCGCCATCGAACGGTTTGCCATCCTTGTCGGTGGTGGCGCCGGCGTATTGCGAACCGATGCCGACGCGCTTTATCGCCATGGCCGGCGTGATACCCGTGGCATAGTAGTGGAACAGGACACGGGCATCCAGATAGCGAACGCCCGGCTGCAGAAGAAACTCGTGGTTGCCGCCGACAAAGCCGGTGAACCAGGCACTGTCCGGATAATAATAGGCGTCCTTCATGCGGGTCTTGAATGTGATGGTGCGCGCCGTCGCATTGCCGACGGCGACGGCTTCGGTGAGGATCTTCTTCATCCGCTCGTCGGGTGCGAAGGGTTTGCCCTTTTCGATGCCGATGGCGGCGAGCTGTCCGAGCACTTCCGGGTGATAGGCCTCGTTCGGCTCGTACTGGACGATGTCGTTAACTTCCTCGAAGAAGTGAAAATCATTGGCATGGATCGTGTTGTACTCCTTGCCCGAGGTGTTGATGATCTTCATCGGCGGCGGATTGCCGGCTTCCGAAAGGGGATAAACCTTGGCGAATTTCTTGGTGTTTTCGACCGCGGTTGCAGTGCTGCCGTTTTCGAGGAAGCCGCGCCAGAAGAACAGGTTTCCGTAAGTCGAGGTTCGAAACACGAAATAGCCTTCGGGTATCTCGCCCTGATAACCCGGCGGCAAAAGCAGGTATTTTCCACCCTTGCCCTTGTCCGGGCCGGCATTGCCGACATCGCCGACATATTGGAACCAGTGATTGTCGATCATGCCCAGGATATTGGGCGGCGTCTCGATGACCAGCGGACCGGCCTTGGTATCCAGCCACATCAGATTGTAGATGCTTTCGGTGTTGCCGGTGAGGAACAACGAATGCGAATCCATCAGGTTTTCGAAGATCAGAATGGTCTGATTGTTGTCGGCGCCCTGGCTAGCCAATCCAACCCGCAGGGCTTCAACCGACGCGCCGGGCATGGCGTTGAGAAAAGCGTCGACGCCGCGCATGAAATCGAGATTGTCGTAGATCTTCTCCGAGGTGGCGTCATCCGGGAAGCCATCGAAAAAGTTCAACTTGCCAAGCCTGGTGTCCACACTCTCCGGCGTGACGATCGAATCCGGTATCGGCGTCGTCATTTTCATCTTCGGCGCTTCGGCGGAAGCGGTGCCCAAGCCTATCAGGACCACCGCGGCGGTGGCGCAAAGCATTCTCGTCGTGCGTATCATAACTCTCTCCTCATCGACATCTCAGCATGGTCGGGATAATTCACGGTCGGGATAATTATTGCGCCACATTGATACCGGGCGGCTGCCAGCTGCCTTCGCCGGCCGGCAGAATTGAAGGCGCTTCCGTCTTCGGCCAGTACAGGCGCATCACGAGATAGATCGTGCCATTGGGCGTAGGCAGCCAGTTAGCTTCCTTATCCGCGCCGGGGCTGTCTTTCTGGATATAGAGGGTGAGCGAGCCATCCTCGTTCTTCATCATGCCGGGCAACATCGGCGAGTTGATGAGGTAGCGGTTGATCGGGTTCTTGATCAGGAACTGGCTCTTGCCGTCATACATCGTTACCGACCAGAAGGAATTCACCGGCGGGAGTTGCCCGGCGGGAAAGGTGAGAGTGTAGTTGTGCTTGCTGCCGTCGAGCGGTTCCCCGGTGGCATCCGTTCTGGTGAAGGGGTACATGGCCTCTGCTGCATCGTTGCCATAGAGGCCTGCCTTTGCAGCTCCGGCCCGCAGCAACCAATCGCCGTTGTAGAAGGCTTCGTCGCCAAGAAGCGAGCTGACGTTCCAGCCGTTGATGGGCTTGTTTCCGCTGGCCAGCCATTTGTTGATTTTATCGTCACCTTGCTTCATGCCGATCAGCATTTCGGCTTTGTGTTCGAGCGATAGGTCCTTCAACTCGAAGGTTTTGCCGGGACCGATGCCAATCTTCGCTAGTTTCGCACGGATCTCCTTGTCCCTTGGCGTCTCGGGGACGTATTCCAGCGCCGCATCGAGATATTGGAAGAAGTTCTCCTTGATCCCGGCACTGGTGGCAGGAAGGAACTCGATCGTCGGTGCGGCGGGCGGGGCGGGTTTTTTTAGAAACGCGGAAAGCGGCTGCGCCTTGTAGCCGGCCTGCACCTTTTCCACGTTCGGCATATCTTCGGCGTTGATGAGCTGGGTCCGAAAGTTGGCAAATACGAACGGGGTGGTCGAGGAAAAGACTTGGCTGATGCCGACGGGCTTCTCGCCTTTCCAGTCGGGTCCGACAACGAGATAGGAACCCGGCTCGTTTCCCGTGGCGCGCGAGCCGATATAGCCAAAATTGTAGGTGTTGCCGTCGATCAACTGAACCGAGTAGTAGCGGTCCTTCTCCACCGCCGGCACCGAGATCACCATCGGCTCGGCGCGCAAATCCAGCCATAGGATCGAGTAAGGAGTGTCGCTGTTGGGGGTGACGACTGCCGTGTCCGCCGGTGAGGCGACTTGATGCATGTTGTTGATTTCGTTGAACGGCGCCTTGAATTGGCTGGACTTCGGGTCGACGGCGAATTCATTCATCACGGCATAGTTCATCACGAGCGGCAGGCCGTAGATGAAGCCTTCCTCGGCGATGTCCTTTGCCTCGATGATGCCGGGGTAGCTCTGCGCCATCAGCAGGCTTGGGTTCGCAATCGCGGCGCCAGCGGCAATCGCCGCGACCGAGCGAAGTAAATCTCGCTTTGTCAACATTTGCCGTACTCCTTTATCGAGTTCGTGTATTTCACAATTCTTTTCGTCAGTTCGCGCCGGCAGGCGGCGCCGGTGTTCTCATTTTTTTGGGTCTTGGCGAGCTCCTGCGCGTCGTCCTGTGCTGACGCTGCGATAGCAAGGCTGGGACAAAATGGATGACGCTCGCAGGCGCCGACTAATCAGCCGTTCGGGCGCGGCTTCACGAGCCCCTCCTTGTCCTGCAGTGCGGTTCCGACTTCCTCGGTCAACCTGCTTATCAATTCTTGCCATTCGGCCCCCATCGTCTCACGCAATTCCACCGCAACGGTGTAGACCTTCGACAATGCGTCTTCCGCTTCAGCAAGTTCTTCGCACATGTCACAAAAAGCTTCGCTTCGGTCCATCAACCGAAGGATCAAGAATTCGGACTGCGGGAACCGTCGTGCTGCCGCTGAAAATGCGCTCTCTCTGCCCTTTAGTCTGGTACTCGCTGCCATTGCGCCACCCGCTGTCAAAGCAGCCTAGGCTCGGCATTCGTGGTGTTCCAGCAGCAGTGTGTAAGTTACGTGGCCGCCACGTAATTGCGATGTGGCGGGACCTGCTATCAATCCTGCGGGTCCAGTTACGTCGCCGTCCATGGGGACTAGTAGCCGCTCCCCCGACCGAGGTGCCGCTGACCCTGTGCGGCGCCCTGTGGTGGGATCCCGCCCATTGCGCGTGACCTGTTGCGTCGCGGGGTCGCAAACGACCGTCATTTCGTCGCGAATTGATTCTATCCCCTATAGCGCAAGGGTTTGCGAATTACGGTGACAGTGCACTTATTTCCATGTTTGCTCGGCTATCGCTGCGAGTAAATTGAACGCACGGCTCGACTTGCATTGCCGCGCCGCCGATGTCGGGATCTGCGCGGCCGATGGGCGGCGAAGCACTTCTGGACCGGATTGCCGCGCAAACCGGAAAAAGCCGTGACATCGGGAAAACGCGGCAGGCGGGCGGCCCGGCAGCCTATTGGGGGTGACCGGCCGGCTACCGGGCCTAACCGGCTTGCGCCGGCTGATGAAAACATGCGCTTACGCTAATGTAATTGCAACATCGAGATGCCGGTGCGTCCAGCGAGGTTGACGATCTGGACTCCGCCCCAAAAGGATGGTGGGCTGGTCGGTGCCGCCTCGTAGGTCTTGTAGAACATGCGCGTCAGCACGGCGTCCTGCCATGCCTTCATCAGCGTCCGCGCCGAAACGCGCTAACCAAAACGCCGTAGGTGATCGACAAGGGCGCGCAGCTTCGGCGCTACGTTGCGACGGCTTGGATAATAGAGGTAGAAGCCGGCAAAGCGCGGGCAATAATCCTCAAGAATCGGCACCAGCTCGCCTCGATCGATCCACGGGCGAAAGCTCTCTTCCATGCCGAAGGTGATGCCGGCGCCGGCGATGGCGAGCTTGATCATCAGCGCCATGTCGTTGGTCGTGATCTCCGGCGCAACGGCGACGCTGAACTCGTTGCCGTTCTCGGCGAATTCCCAGCGATAGGGCGCGACCTTCGGTGCGCGGCGCCAGCCAATGCAGCGATGGCCCGCGAGCTCCCTCGGATGCGAAGGCGCCCCGAACCGATCGCGATAGGCCGGCGCGCAGACGGCAAGCTGCCGCTCGTCACCGGCGACAGACACCGCGATCATATCCTGCTCGATCACCTCACCGAGCCTGACGCCGGCATCGTATCCCTCTGCGACGATATCGAATTCCTCGTCCGTCACCGTGATGTCGATCTGTACCTCAGGATTGGCTTCGGCAAAGGTCGCCAGGAACGGCCCTGAAAGAAAGCGCTCGGCGATCGACGAGACGGCGAGCCGCAGCTGCCCGCGCGGACGCCCGCGCAGGTCCCCGGTGGTCTCGATTGCCGCGCGCATGTCGGCAATGGCGGGCGCTATCTCGGCGTAGAGGCGTTCGCCGGCCTCGGTCAGGCTGACGCTTCGCGTCGTGCGCCGGACAAGCGCAATACCGAGCGTCTCTTCCAGCCGCTTCATCGTCTGGCTCACCGCCGAGCGGGTGACGCCCATACGGTCCGCAGCCGCGCGAAAGCTCCGCTCCTCGGCAACGAGGGCGAAGACCGCAAGCGCATTAAGATCCGGCTGCATTGGTTAGCTGTGCTTTCCTCTCTGGGAAGGAATGATCGTCTTATCGCAACAGTGAAACAGATCCATCTTCGTGGCAACCGCTGCATCGCGGTTCGCAAGATCAACCAGATGGAGACGAAACATGTCCCTCAACAAAGTCGTGCTCATCACCGGGGCTTCGAGCGGCATTGGCGCCGCCATCGGCCGGGAGCTCGGTGCTGCCGGAGCAAAGGTCATGCTCGGTGCGCGCCGCACCGATCGGCTGGACGCGCTCGCGGAAGAGATCAGGGCAAAGGGCGGAGAGGCAATGACACGCCGACTGGACGTGACCGACCGCACCGATGTCGCCGCCTTTGCCGACGCGGCGCGCCGGGCCTGGGGACGCGTCGACGTGATCGTCAACAATGCCGGCGTCATGCCGTTGTCGCTGATGGCCTCGATGAAGATCGATGAGTGGGACCGAATGGTCGACGTCAACATCAAGGGCGTGCTCTACGGCATCGCCGCGGTGCTGCCGGAGATGACGGCCCGAGGCTCCGGCCATGTCGTCAACATCGCCTCCATCGGCGCGCTTTCGGTATCGCCGACAGCCGCTGTCTATTGCGCAACCAAATATGCGGTCCGCGCCATCTCCGATGGCTTGCGGCAGGAGCACGACAACATCCGCGTCACCTGCATCCATCCCGGCGTGGTCGAGAGCGAGCTCGCCGACACGATCACCGATCCGATGGCGGCGGAAGCGATGAAGACCTATCGCGCCATTGCGCTGCAGCCCGACGCGATCGGCCGCGCCGTGCGCTTTGTCATCGAACAACCGGACGATGTCGATGTGAACGAGATCGTCATCCGGCCGACAGCCAACAAATAGGGAGGCAAAAATGGATTCCCGTTTTCACAGCTCGTGCATCGCGATTGGCGCCGCGTTGCTGCTCGGCGCGGTTCCCCAAACGGCTCTCTCGCAGACGATGGAAGAGCGGCTGCAACGCGGCGATGCCGTCGTCAGGAGCCTGAACAGTGGCGCTCCGCAGCCGACGCTGGAGCGCATGAGACAGGAGTTTCCGTTCCTGGCCAGAGCAACCCAGGGCTATGCGCTCGGCGACGTCTGGTCCCGTCCGGGGCTCGACAACCGCACACGCCAACTCGCCGCCGTCGCGGTATTCGCAGCCATGGGTGAGGCCGCTTTCATGAAGATCCACGCCGGCTATGCGCTGAATATCGGCGTGTCCGAGGGTGAGCTGAAAGAAGTCATCTACATGGTGACGGTTCCGGCCGGATTTCCCCGCGCGATCGCAGCATCGCAAGCGCTCTCCGAGCTGTTCGCTGAGCGTCGCGCCGCTCCCGGCAAACAACCCTGAGGAGCTGTCCCATGAAACAGGTTTCGATGCTTGCCGCTGCCATGCTTCTTGCCGGCGCGGCCGTCCTACCGGCACAGAAAGGTCTCACCCAGATGAATATCGAGCAAACCACATCTACCCAGGTTTCGGAAAGCCACCCCTATGTCGGGATGTGGGTCACGGCCGATGGCCATATCCGTCACAACTTGCTTCCAAACGGTCGTTATGACGAAGCGCGCGGAAACCGTGAGAGCGCATACCAGGGGCGCTATGAGATCCGGGGCAACCACATCGACTACTGGGACGACACCGGTTTTACCGCCGATGGCGAATTTATTGACGGCGTGCTGCACCACGCAGGTATGATCTTGTACCGGAAGAAGTAGGTGCCGTTCGTCGAATCTCGATAAAAAGGTTACCGCTGCACCATATGGCATTATGTCATTTGGTGCGAAGCCAGAAACAGGGGGCCCACCGTGCCAACCGAACCGCGTTCTCCACGGCTTGCTGTGCTGATCGACGCAGACAATGCCTCGGCCAAGATTGCCGACGGGCTGTTCGAGGAAATCGCAAAGATCGGCGAGGCAAGCGTTCGTCGCATCTATGGCGACTTCTCCAGCACCCGTTCGAAGGCGTGGGCCGATGTACTGTCGAAGCACGCGATCATCCCGCAGCAGCAATTCGCCTACACCACCGGCAAGAACGCATCCGATATCACGCTCGTCATCGACGCGATGGACCTTCTCCACAGCGGGCGGTTCGAAGGCTTCTGCCTGGTGTCCTCCGACAGCGATTTCACCCGCCTTGCCGCTCGCATCCGGGAGCATGGGATCGACGTTTATGGGTTTGGCGAGCAGAAGACACCGGAGAGTTTTCGGCAGGCATGCCGCCGGTTCGTATACACCGAGAACCTGCTTCCGACTGCGCCAGCCAACGCTCAGGATGCGGCGCCGACGAAATCTTTGCAGCCGCCCAGCGCCGCGACGCCGATCATCACCAAGGTCATTTCACAGATGGAAACCGAGGACGGCTGGGTGCCGCTCGGCATTGTCGGCAATCAGCTCGCAAATCTGGCATCGGACTTCGATCCCAGAACCTTCGGCTTTCGCAAGCTGAGCGATCTCGTGCGGAAAACCAATGCCTTTGAGATCGATCATCCCGAGGGTGGGGCGGTGCGTATAAGGATCAAGCCAGCTGCGAGGAGCCGAGAGAAATCGAAATCGGCAGCGTCGCGCTGACCCCTGCAAAAAGGTGAGCATCCCCGGCCCGATTGGCCTCTGGTCTGACCACTATTTCGCTGGCGAAAACTGCCATTCGGCGTAATATTCTCATGGGAGAGGGGCGGAGGAGGCCAATGAACATCGTTTCGAGAGCGCCTGCCGTTGACTTGACCGTCCAGGAACTTGTTTCATCTGCGCTTTCAAAATTCCGCGCCGGCGACACCATATCGACCAGAGCCGCAATAGATGCCATCCGCCGAGCAGACCCAGCTTGTGAGGACAGCGACGACCATCTGGTCGAGCTTGTCGTCATGACCGCAATTGGTAGGACCATGGGGGTCGTGTTCGACCATCGGTCCCGCTAGTGCATGCCGCCCCTAGCTTGTGCACTGTCTGAACTACCGGCGACGTAAGCCACTCAGTAACCATGAATTGTGATCGGGATGGATCACGCCATTCGTCATCGGAACGTATAACCCCGCTGCGCCGTTGCTGTCTTCGGAGTCAAGGAGTGGCGGTGATGCGTGACGAACAATTCGACATTCCCGTGACGATCGAGAGCGAACGGATCGGCCGCCCCCTCGCTGTGACGAGGACGGTCCAGGCAGCCTCGCTTCTGGTCGACAAGTGGCCAGACGAAAAGCGCGGGCCGAAATATCGCGCGGCCTTGAAAGCCATGATGGATGCGATGGAGCAGCGGCGGGCGGTTGGCAGTGCGCGGCGGGCATTCGCGGCCGCCGCCAAGGAAGCCGATGTGTTCGTGCGCGAAGGCCGGCACTAAGGAACCTCACGAAATCTCCGTCGTTATGCCCTAGGTCGAAACGAGGAGAACTGCCATGGCCGACGACAAGACCAAGACCGACAACCGCGATCGCTCACAAGTAGCCGGCGACGAAGACTATGAGGTGAGGCATCTCGCCGAGGAAGCCGGCATCACTCCCGACCAGGCACGCACGCTGATCAAGCGCCACGGCACCGACCGCAAGGTGCTGAACGAAATCGCCGAGAGCATAAAGGCGTTGTGATGGCTGACAAGAAGACCGCAATGGCCGACCGGAAGAAACGCGAGCCGGACGACAAGGAGGCCCTGCGCCTGGCCGAGACCACCGACGTTTCTCCCAACCAAGCGAAGGATCTGATGCGCAAGCACGGCAAGGACAGCGCCAACGTCGAGAAGGAAGCCAAGAACTTCAAGGCCGAAGGCTGAACGGCCGATTTGGCGGAGCGTCCGCCCTCTCCGTATCCCCGTCGCATGTGTCCGTCACGCGTCGTTTGTCTGACGTCGCGGGCCGGCCTGAGCGGTTTATCGGTTTTCTAACAAATTCGGCCTATTCCCGTTCTAGTAACGGGAGCTGGGCTTTTGGCGCAAACAGAGAGAATCGCCACGCGACGCGCTATCGCGCTGTCTGTTGTCGTGCCGTGCTACAACGAAATCGACGGAATCGCCGAGCTTTACCGGCGCGTGACAGCCGCTTGCCGTGAACAAGCGGGGCATTCTTACGAGATCATCTTGGTCGTCGATGGAGCAACCGACGGTACCCGAGAGGCCATTTTCGATCTCGCCAGACAGGACAGCCACGTCGTCGGATTGGATCTTGCCCGCAACTACGGCCACCAGATTGCGCTCAGCGCCGGCCTGGAGTTTTGTCGCGGCCAGCGCATTCTCATTCTCGACGCCGACCTTCAGGACCCGCCGGAATTGCTCGAAGCCATGATGGCAAAGATGGATGAGGGATTCGACGTCGTCTATGGCCAGCGGCTGAAGCGGCAAGGCGAAGGCTGGTTCAAGCGCACGACCGCGGCCGTGTTCTACCGCCTGCTGCGCAAGATGGTCGATGTCGACATGGCGCTCGATTCCGGGGACTTTCGCCTGATGAGCCGCCGTGCGCTCGATCATCTCAATGCGATGCCCGAGCGCTACCGCTTCATTCGCGGCATGGTGAGCTGGATCGGCTTGAAACAGGTGGCCTTTCCCTATGAACGGCACCAGCGCTTCGCCGGCGCCACGCACTATCCCCTGAGGAAGATGGTGTTGCTGGCGATTGATGCGATGACGAGTTTCTCCACCGTGCCCCTGCGGTTTGCCTCGCATCTCGGCATGATCTTCGGTTTTCTCGGGCTTGCCGCTCTCGGCTACACACTGTTCTCGTGGTTCGTCGGCAGCGTGTTGCCGGGGTGGACCAGCCTGGCTGCGATCGTCCTGATTCTCGGCAGCGTTCAGCTTCTGGTCCTCGGGATTTTCGGCGAGTATCTCGGGCGCATGTATATGGAGACCAAGCGACGGCCCCTCTACCTGGTAAACGAGATTGCCGCCCACGATCCCGCCTCCGAGAAGCTGCCCGTCCATCGCCTGCAGGAGATGGCCGGGGAGCTGACGAAGGGAGCCGCGCGTGCTTCAGGCAGAATTTGACCAGTTCGCGCAGGAATATCAGCAGCAGCATGCCGCAAGCATCCGGCTGAGCGGCGAGACGCCGGATTTCTTTGCGCAGTACAAAATCGATGACGTCGCGGCAAGGCTCGCCCGCTCGGGCGTGAAGCCGCGGCGGATACTCGACTTCGGCGCGGGCGTCGGAAACTCGCTGGGACCCATGCGCGCCGCCTTTCCCGACAGCGAAATCACCTTGCTCGACCCGTCCTCGCAGTCGCTCGACATCGCCCACAAGCGCTTTCCCGGCCAGGCTCATTTCAGGCACTTCGACGGCGAAACGATCCAATATGAGGACGCGAGTTTCGATCTCGCCTTCGCCGCCTGCGTGTTCCATCACATCCCTGAAAACCTCCATGTCGGCCTGATCAAGGAGATCGAGAGAGTGCTGGCCAGTGGCGGCAGCTTCTTTCTGTTCGAGCACAATCCCTTGAATCCGCTGACGACGCACGCAGTGCGAAGCTGTGCTTTCGACGAGAACGCGGTTCTGATCAACGGCCGCGACATGCGTGCGCGAGTGGCCGCGGCGGGCTTCTCCAGGGCCGATATCGTCTACCGGATTTTTTTCCCGCGCCTATTCGCAAGATTGCGGCCGTTCGAGCGCTTCCTCGCCACGGTTCCCCTTGGAGCCCAGTATTTCGTGCATGCGATCAAGCCTGCCGTCTGACCATCAATAGAGATGCTCGGCAGCAAGCAGCTCAGGGATATTCTATGCTCCAGATACAGGCTTCCCGTGAAGCACCGCCGTTGATAGACGACGCCCGGCGCGCAAGGCTGGTGTTTTGCCTGGTCGCCGCGGGTGTCATGGCGGCTGCGCTCCTTGCCCTCGCCGCTTCGTTGCTCCAGGACCCCGACAGTTGGTGGCATATCAAGGTCGGGCAGGATATCCTGGCAAGCCGCGCATTCCCGACGATCGATACCTATTCCTACACCTTTGCCGGCCATCCATGGATCGCCAAGGAATGGCTTGGGCAGGTTCTTCTAGCGCTTGCCTATGACGCAGCTGGCTGGAGCGGTGTGGCGCTGCTGACGATCGCCATGGTCGTCCTGACGGTCTTCTTGATGTCGTGGCATCTCAGCGTCTGGCTGAAGCCGACACTGGCGGTGGGACTAACGATCGTTCTGGCGCTCCTGATCGACCCCGTCTATATCGCGCGGCCGCACATCTTCACCTTGCCCATCATCGTCGTCTGGACCGCGTATCTTTTCGACGCCGCGCGCAACGAGCAGGCCCCGCCTCTATGGCTGCTGCCGCTGCTTTGCCTGTGGGCCAACCTCCACGCGACGTTCACCTTCGGCTTCGTCATCGCGGCTTTTGCCGGCCTCGATCTTCTCATGCGCATACGCCTGTCCAACCCCGCGCTCCTTGCCAAATGGGTCGCCTTCGGGCTGCTATGTCCGCTGGTCAGCCTGCTCAATCCCTATGGCGTCAAGGCCATACTCGCCACATTCACGGTGGCCTATGGCAATGAAGCGGTGCCCTACATCATGGAGTGGCGGCCGTTCAACGCTTCTGAGCATGGTTTCCAGGAGATGGCCCTGCTGATTGTCTTTTTCGGGCTGCTGGTTTCGAGACTGCAGATCGGCTGGGCCAAGGCGTTGTTCCTTGTCTTCACCTTGCATATCTATCTCACCCACATACGTTTCATTTACCTGTTCTTTCTGCTTGTCCCGATCGTCCTCGCCGTGGAGGTTGCGCAGCAATATCCAGCACTTTCGGCCCGGAAATGGGCGGAGGAAAAGCGCGACGGGCTTGAACAATTTTTCGTGCGGCGGTTCCGCCAAGTCTGGGGTGGAATTGCCGTCTTGCTGGTTTTGGCATCGGCGGCCTTCATTGCCACCTATCCGGTCGCGCCGAGCCAGAAGACCTCGGCCAAGAATGCGCTCGCATTCGCCCAGACCCACAATTTATCAGGCAATCTGCTGAATTCCTACGATTTCGGCGGCACGTTGATTTTCCATGGCATCAAGACGTTCATCGATGGCCGCACAGACCAGCTCTTTCTGAATGGCTTCGCGAAAGCAGATGAGCAAATGGGGCGCAGCGGCGGAAAGCCTGTCCTCCAAGCCCAGCTCGATAAGTATGCGATAGACTGGGCCTTGCTGACGGCGGACGACAGCCGCATTCCGTTCTTCGACGAACTGGGCTGGAAGCGGGCATACACGGACGACTATGCTGTGATCTACATGCGCGATCATTGATTTTCAGCAGCGTCTCGCGCCGGCGCACGGCCTGTCCGGGCCATCTTGTTTTCAAACGCCGTGCCTCTGTTGAGATCGCGACGGCAAAATCCCTATAGGATTTTTATTTCTTTCCCGCTCGCCACGTCTCGAACCTTTATGGTGTTTCGAGCCATATTCTACCGGAAATACACATCTCGGTCATTCTGCCGTTGTGGCGGGACGTTTCCGCATGATTTCGGCCTGCCGCCTGCAGGAGACGCGAAAACAAACGAAAATAAGGAACATGCACGATGGACATCGTCGTTCTCGGGATAGGGGTTTTGTTCTTCGCCCTTTCTTTTGCCTACATCAAAGCCTGCGACAGTCTTTAAGCGGGAGGATCGCAACATGCTTCTCGACTACATCCTCGGTGGCGGCGTGACTTTGTTCCTGCTCGCCTATCTCACCTACGCCCTCGTTCGGCCAGAACGCTTCTGACAGCAACTGGCCAGGCACGGAAAGCTATTTCAATGACTCTCAACGGATGGATACAGATCCTCGTTTATTGCGGGATCGTCATTTTGCTCGTGAAGCCG
Organism: Mesorhizobium sp. M6A.T.Cr.TU.017.01.1.1; assembly: GCF_004023115.1. Classification (NCBI taxonomy): domain Bacteria; kingdom Pseudomonadati; phylum Pseudomonadota; class Alphaproteobacteria; order Hyphomicrobiales; family Phyllobacteriaceae; genus Mesorhizobium; species Mesorhizobium sp. M6A.T.Cr.TU.017.01.1.1. The sequence goes on along the minus strand of NZ_RZTA01000094.1, from coordinate 12,786 downwards.
CTCGGCGGCTACATGTATCGCGTTTTCAGCGGCGAACGCACATTCCTGTCGCCGATTTTGGGGCCTTTCGAACGGAGCCTTTATCGCATCTCGGGAACCAGCGAGCGCGAGGAGCAGCACTGGACCTCCTATGCGGCGGCCCTGCTGTTCTTCAACCTGGCCGGCTTCCTGGTGCTTTACTTCCTGCAACGGCTGCAGGGCAGCCTGCCCTATAACCCGGCTGGCATGACCGCCGTCGAACCCGGGCTCGCCTTCAACACCGCCGCCAGCTTCATGACCAATACCAACTGGCAGAACTACGGCGGCGAAAGCACGATGTCCTATCTCGTGCAGATGGCCGGCCTCACCGTGCAGAATTTCCTGTCAGCGGCGACCGGTATCGCCATCGCGATCGCGCTGATCCGCGGCTTCGCCAAGGCTTCCGGCAAATCGATCGGCAATTTCTGGGTCGATATGACCCGGTCCACCCTTTACCTACTGTTGCCGCTCTGCATCGTGCTGACGCTGATCTATGTCTATCTCGGCATGCCGCAGACGCTCGGCGCCTATGTCAACGCAACGACGCTGGAAGGCGCGCAGCAAACGATCGCAGTCGGGCCTGTCGCCTCACAGATCGCCATCAAGATGCTCGGCACCAATGGCGGCGGCTTCTTCAACGCCAATGCCGCGCATCCCTTCGAAAATCCCGATGCGATCTCGAACCTGATCCAGATGGTGACGATCTTCGCCATCGGCGCGGCGCTGACCAACGTCTTCGGCCGCATGGTCGGCAACCAGCGCCAGGGTTGGGCGATCTTGACCGCGATGGGCGTCCTGTTCATCGCTGGCGTCGCCGTCTGCTACTGGGCGGAAGCCGCAGGCAATCCGCTGGTGCATGCGCTCGGTATCGACGGCGGCAACATGGAAGGCAAGGAAACACGTTTCGGCATCGCTTTATCGGCGCTGTTTGCGGTCATCACCACGGCCGCGTCCTGCGGCGCCGTTAACGCCATGCATGACAGCTTCACCGCGCTTGGCGGCATGATCCCGATCATCAACATGCAACTCGGCGAGGTCATTGTCGGCGGCGTCGGCGCCGGTCTCTACGGCATCCTGATGTACATCGTGATCGCTGTCTTCGTTGCCGGGCTGATGGTCGGACGCACGCCCGAATATCTCGGCAAGAAAATCGAGGCCAAGGAGATCAAGATGGCAATGCTGGCCATTCTCTGCCTGCCGCTGGCGATGCTGATCTTCACCGCCATTGCGGTGGTGCTGCCGACAGGCGTCGCTTCCATCGCCAATGCCGGCCCGCACGGTTTCTCCGAGGTCCTCTATGCCTACACCTCGGCTGCCGCCAACAACGGCTCGGCCTTTGGCGGCCTGACCGGCAACACGCCTTGGTACAACATCACGCTCGGCATCGGCATGCTGATGGGCCGCTTCCTGGTCATCATCCCGGCTCTGGCAATCGCCGGTTCGCTGGTCGCCAAGAAGACGGCCCCTGCCTCAGCCGGCACCTTCCCGACCGACGGGCCGCTATTCGTCGGGCTGCTGGTCGGCGTCATCCTGATCGTCGGCGGCCTCACGTTTTTCCCGGCGCTGGCGGTCGGACCGATCGTCGAGCACCTGGCTGGCATCCACGGGCAGACATTCTGAAACCACCCCACCTTGGATCCCCACCTTGGATCAATGTCATGTCCTGGTTCGAAACTATTCGTCGCAAGATCCGGCATCGCGCCGATCGGAAGGGGGAGGCAACCCCTCCTCCTTTCCCGACCATGTCCACCTTCCTTGGCATCGCGGCAGTCATGATCGTGATCTGGTTGCTGGCTTACGGGCTTCCGCATCTGCTTTCGGCATCCGATCGGTCGGTGCCATCCAACAACATCGACACTGGAGCCACCAAATGAGCCAGTCCAAATCCGCTGTTATCATGGATGCTCGTATCCTGTTGCCCGCCATCGGCGGCGCCTTCAGGAAGCTGAACCCGCGCACCTTGATGCGGAACCCGGTGATGTTCGTCGTCGCTGTCGTCTCGGCGCTCACGTCAGTCCTGTTCGTCAAGGATCTCGTCACCGGCGGCGGCGATCTCGGCTTCTCCCTGCAGATCATCATCTGGCTGTGGTTCACCGTGCTTTTCGCCAACTTCGCCGAAGCGGTCGCCGAAGGCCGAGGCAAGGCGCAGGCCGATTCGCTGCGCAAGGCGCGCACCGAGACTCAGGCCAAGCTGTTGACCGGCGACGACCGCACCAAATTCAAGCTGGTGCCCGGCACCAGCCTGAAGGTCGGCGACGCGGTGCTCGTCGAGGCCGGAGACATCATTCCGTCGGACGGCGAGGTGATCGAAGGCGTCGCTTCGGTCAACGAGGCTGCGATCACCGGCGAATCCGCCCCGGTCATTCGAGAATCCGGCGGCGACCGTTCCGCGGTGACCGGCGGCACTCAGGTGTTGTCCGACTGGATCCGCGTGCGCATCACCGCGGCCTCCGGCCATACGTTCCTTGATCGCATGATCTCGCTCGTCGAAGGCGCCGAGCGCCAGAAGACGCCCAACGAGATCGCGCTCAACATCCTGCTCGTCGGCATGACGCTGATCTTCGTGCTGGCGACGGCGACGATCCCGAGTTTCGCCTCCTATTCGGGCGGCTACATCTCGGTGACCGTGCTCGTCGCCCTGTTCGTGACCTTGATCCCGACGACGATCGGCGCGCTGCTTTCGGCGATCGGCATCGCCGGAATGGATCGCCTGGTGCGGTTCAATGTATTGGCCATGTCGGGCCGCGCCGTCGAGGCGGCGGGCGATGTCGACACACTGCTGCTCGACAAGACCGGCACGATCACACTCGGCAATCGCCAGGCGACGGAATTTCGTCCGGTCAAAGGCGTCACCGAGCAGGAATTGGCCGACGCGGCGCAGCTCGCTTCGCTCGCTGACGAGACGCCGGAAGGCCGCTCCATCGTCGTGCTGGCCAAGGAGAAATACGCCATCCGCGCCCGCGACATGGCAACACTGCATGCCACTTTCGTGCCCTTCACCGCACAAACCCGCATGAGCGGCGTCGACATCGATGGCTCATCGGTTCGCAAGGGCGCGGTCGATTCCGTGCTCGCCCATGTCAATCAGTCGACCGTCGCCACCCATGCCACGCGCCCCAGCAGCGACACCGTCCGCGACCTGCAGGCAATCGCCGACGACATCGCCAAATCCGGTGGCACGCCGCTGGCGGTCGAGCGCGACGGACGCCTGCTCGGCGTCGTCCATCTCAAGGACATCGTCAAGGGCGGCATCAGGGAACGGTTCGCCGAACTGCGCAAGATGGGCATCCGAACGGTGATGATCACCGGCGACAATCCGATGACGGCGGCGGCGATCGCGGCAGAAGCCGGCGTCGACGACTTCCTTGCCCAGGCGACGCCCGAGGATAAGCTGAAGCTGATCCGCGACGAACAGGCCAAGGGCAAGCTCGTCGCCATGTGCGGCGACGGCACCAATGATGCGCCCGCCCTTGCCCAGGCCGATGTCGGCGTTGCCATGAACACCGGCACGGTCGCCGCGCGCGAAGCCGGCAACATGGTCGACCTCGATAGCGATCCGACCAAGCTGATCGAGATCGTCGAAATCGGCAAGGCGCTGCTGATGACGCGCGGCTCGCTGACGACCTTCTCGATCGCCAACGACGTGGCCAAATACTTCGCCATCGTCCCGGCCATCTTCGCCGTCTTCTACATCGCGCCGGGGCAGACGTCAGGCCCGCTGCAGGCGCTCAACATCATGCATCTGGCAACGCCGCAGAGCGCCATTCTCTCGGCCATCATCTTCAACGCGCTGATCATCATCGCGCTGATCCCGCTGTCGCTGAGAGGCGTCAAGTATCGCGCCATCGGCGCCGGCGCGCTGCTCAGCCGCAACCTTCTTGTCTATGGCCTCGGCGGTATCATTGTCCCCTTCGTCGGCATCAAGGCGATCGACATGGCCATCACCGCGCTTGGCCTCGCATAAGGAATTACGTCCATGCTCAAGCAAATCAGACCCGCGATCGTCATGATTGTCTTCTTCACCGTGCTAACCGGCCTGGTCTATCCGATCGGCATGACCGGCATTGCTCAAGCTGTGTTCCCGCGCCAGGCCAATGGCAGTCTGATAGAGAAAGACGGCAAGGTCATCGGTTCCGAACTGATCGGCCAGGCTTTTGCCAGCGACCGCTATTTCCACGGTCGCCTATCGGCCGCCGGCGACGGCTACAATGCCAGCGCTTCGAGCGGTTCGAATCTCGGTCCGACCAATCCCAAGCTGATCGACCGCATCAAGGGCGACGCCGACAGGCTGAAGGCAGAAAATCCGGACCAGCCGGTACCGATGGATCTGATCACGACTTCAGGCAGCGGCCTCGATCCGCATATCAGCCCAGAAGCCGCCTATTTCCAGGTCGCCAGGGTAGCCAAGGCCAGGGGGATGGATGAAGCCGGGATCAAATCCCTCGTCGACAGCCATGTCGAGAACCGCGAGCTCGGTTTCATGGGAGAGCCGGTGGTCAATGTGCTGACGCTCAATCTGGCACTGGACGAGGCCACCAAGCAATGAATGGTGGGCCGGGGATCGACACCATCCCCGGCGCCATTCATGATCGATTCTGATGCCGGACGACAGCCGCAACGAAACCAGACCCTCACCCGACGCGCTGCTTGATCATGCGGAGCGGGAGGCGCGCGGTCGCCTGCGAATATTCCTGGGCGCAGCGCCCGGTGTCGGCAAGACCTATGAAATGCTGATGTCGGGCCGTGCAAGATTGGCCGACGGGGTCGACGTGGTGATCGGCGTCGTCGAAACGCACGGCCGCAAAGAAACCCAGGCGCTGGTCGACGGCTATGAGCTGATTCCCCGTCGTCAGGTCGACTACAAGGGGCGCATCCTCGAGGAGATGGACCTCGATGCCATCCTTGCCCGGCGTCCAGCGCTGGTCCTCGTCGATGAGCTTGCCCATACCAACGCGCAGGGCAGCCGCCATCCCAAGCGCTATCTCGACGTTCAGGAAATCCTGACGCACGGCATCGACGTCTATACGACGCTCAACATCCAGCATGTCGAAAGCCTGAACGATGTCGTGGCGCAGATCACCCGCGTCAGGGTACGCGAGACGGTCCCAGACTCTATCATAGACCAGGCTGACGACATCGAGATCATCGATCTCACTCCCGACGACCTGATCAAGCGGCTCGAGGAAGGCAAGGTCTATATCCCCAGCACCGCCCAGCGCGCCATCGAGAACTATTTCTCGCCGGGCAATCTGACGGCGCTTCGGGAACTGGCGCTCCGCCGCACCGCCCAGCGCGTCGACGAGCAGTTGCTGATCCACATGCAGGCCCACGCGATACCGGGGCCCTGGGCGGCCAGCGAACGTGTCCTGGTCTGGGTCGACGAGGATCCGCGCAGCGCGTCCCTTGTGCGCTATGCTCGCCGCCAGGCCGAGCGGCTGCGCGCACCATGGCTCGCGCTCTACGTCGAGACGCCGCGTTCGACGGGCCTGTCCGAGCAGGATCGCGACAGGCTAGCATCGACGCTTCGCCTTGCCGAACAATTGGGCGGCGCTGCCGTCACCATACCCGGCCAGGACGTCGCCGCCGACATTCTGCGCTACGCGGCCGCGAACAACGTCACCCACATCATCACTGGCAAGCCGCGCAAGCCGCGCTGGCGGCAATTGTTTGACGGCGCCGTCACCTATGATTTGATACGCGACGCGGGAAAGATCAGTGTCCATGTCGTCTCCGGCGACGTCCAGGCACAAGCGCAGCCGTCGCGCGGTATCACCCCGGCCCACCCGGCGCGTTTCGACATCAAGCCCTATTTGATCGTTACCGGCTACGTCGTCGCGGGGCTACTTTTCGGGCTGCTCTTGTCGCGTGTGCTCGACGTGCGAAACATCGCCCTAGTCTTCCTCATGGCGGTGCTGGTATCTGCGGTCACCGCGGGTCTGTGGCCTGCGATATTCGCTTCTGTTCTCAGCACCTTGGCCTTCAATTTCTTCTTTCTCGACCCGCTTTACACCTTCAACATCAGCGACACGGAAAGTGTCGTCGCGCTCGGCTTCCTCTTCTGCGTCGCGATCATCGCCAGCAATTTGACGGCACGAGTGCAGCGCCAGGCCGTGGCGGCACAGTCTCGCGCTCGCACCACCGAGGACCTTTATCTGTTCTCAAAGAAGTTAGCGGGAACTGCCACGCTCGATGACGTGCTTTGGGCGACTGCCTTCCAGATCGCCTCCATGCTGAAGCTGCGGGTCGTGCTGCTTCTGCCCGAAAACGGCTCGATCACCGTCAAGGCCGGCTATCCGCCCGACGACACGCTGGCCGAGGCCGACATCGCGGCCGCCCGTTGGGCCTGGGAACACAACCGCGCCGCGGGACGCGGCGCCGACACGCTGCCAGGGGCAAAACGCCTCTATCTCCCGCTGCGGACGGGGCGCACCGCCGTCGGTGTCGTCGGCCTCGACAACGACAAGCAAGGCCCGCTGCTGACGCCCGAGCAGCAGCGCCTGCTCGATGCGCTCGCCGACCAGGCGGCGGTCGCCATCGAGCGCATCCAGCTTGTCGCCGACGTCGACCGGGCCAAGCTCGCCGCCGAGGCGGACAGGCTGCGCTCTGCGCTGCTCACCTCCATTTCCCATGATTTGAAAACACCGCTTGCCGCCATCATGGGCGCGGCCGGCACGCTAAGGGAATTCGCGCCGGCACTTCCCGAACAGGACCGTGCGGACCTGCTTTCGACCGTGCTCGACGAATCGGAAAGGCTAAACCGCTTCATCGCCAATCTGCTCGACATGACCAAGATCGAATCCGGAGCGATGGAGCCGAACTACGCGTTCCACTATGTCGGCGATATTGTCGGCTCCGCGCTGTACCGAGCCAGGAAAATCATCGGCGAACACAAGACCGACATAGACATTCCCGCTGACCTGCCGATGCTGAGGCTTGACCCCGTCCTGTTCGAGCAGGTGCTGTTCAACCTCCTCGACAATGCCGCAAAATATGCGCCGCCTGGTTCGACGATCCGCTTGCAGGGCTGGCTCGACAATGGCTTCGTCATCCTGCAGATCATGGACGAGGGGCCGGGCATTCCGCCGGCCGATCTGCAACGCGTTTTCGACACATTCTACCGGGTGCGCAAGGGCGATCAGGTCCGTGCCGGCACCGGGCTCGGGCTGTCGATCTGCCGCGGCTTCATCGAAGCGATGGGCGGGACAATTTCGGCGGCCAGCAGGACCGACCGCTCGGGTGCGGTTTTCACCATCAGAATGCCGGTGCCGACGGAATTGCCCGCCGTGGACGACCCCAACGGCGATGACCAAAATGTGGGCGGCCCCGATCTGGATGATTTGGCATGACGAATCTGGACGTCAGGATATTGGTCGTCGATGACGAACCGCCGATCCGCAAGCTGCTTCGCGTCGGCCTTGGCAGCCAGGGCTATGCGATCAGCGAGGCGCCGAACGCCAAGGCGGCGATCGAGCTCATGGAGACGGAAAAACCGGACTTGATCCTGCTCGATCTCGGCCTGCCCGGCATGGGCGGCCACGAATTGCTGAGCAAATGGCGAGATGATGGCCTTGACGTCCCCGTGGTCATCCTCTCCAGCCGCACCGATGAGGCCGGCATCGTCTCGGCACTTGAACTGGGCGCCGACGACTATGTCACCAAGCCGTTCGGCATGAACGAGCTTGTCGCGCGCATTCGCGTGGCGCTTCGCCACAAATTACAGCAGCAGGGCGAGAAGCCTGTTTTCCACACTGGCGATCTCACGGTCGATCTGGTGAAACGGATCGTCACCGTCGAGGGCAGGGAGATAAAGCTCTCGCCGAAGGAATATGACATCCTCCGCATCCTCGTCCAGCACGCCGGCAGGGTTCTTACCCACCGGTTTCTGCTGAACCAGGTCTGGGGCGATTCGACCGACGTGCAGTATCTCAGGGTTTATGTGCGGCAGCTCCGGCAGAAGATCGAGAAAACGCCCGACCAGCCGCGCTACATCACCACCGAAACCGGCGTCGGATACCGCTTGCGAGAAGTTGACTGAATACAATCCGGGTGGACAACGCTCAGTCTGCCGAGAGTTCCGCGGTTCGGGCAAGCGCGCCGCTGAAGCCGGCCAACGAGATGGGAAAGCTGATCGGCTGGCCCGTATCGACCGCGACCGCGTTGATCTTCAAAATGGTGGCGGCCTTGAGCAGCGGCGTGATTTTCGCGTCGAATGTCACGGGAACCAGGCAACCGACGGCCTGACAGGTGCTGAACTGCAGGATGCCCTCCAGCTTCTTGTCGTCAACTTCGAGATTGATGCCCTTGGCCAGGGCCAGCCCGAACGGCAGCGCCAAGGTGCCGTCGGCTTGCTCTGCGGCCTTGGTCGCCAATTCTATCGCCAGAAGGCGCTGGCCGTTCTGCTTGTTGAACTGCTGATGCGACAGGCTGCATGCCTTGGTTTTGCCAATGATCTGGCAATTGACCGTCCAGTCGCCATGCGTCTCGGACAGGGCCGACGCGCCACCGGGCAGTTGCGGCGGCTTGGCCACGTCGGCCGGCACGGCTTTGTCGGTCTTGGTCTGGGCCAATGCCATTGCCGCCGGCAGGCCGGCGATGAAGGCGATGCCCAGCACAGCCGCGAAATACGCCCGCTTTCTCATGAAGACCCCCTCTTGCCCTCCACCTCAAGCCAGCTAGAAGCTGACCTTGAGGGACGCGCTGACCGCGTTCTGTTTTACTGTTTCCCCGAAGGCGCCATTGTACCTGACGGCCATGCCGACGCCGTTCACGCCATTGAGTTCGAGGCCGGCACCGACGCGATAGAGCGGCGAATCGACCTCCTGTGTCAAGTGCAGCGCCGGATTGCCGGGTAGATCTTCCGCGGCCGCGAATTGGCCGTCGATCTCCCACTTCTTGTTCGAGAACTCCACGCCTGCCTTTCCGTAGACGCGAAGGCTGGCGATGTCGCTAAGCGCGATGTCGGTGCCGAGCTCGAGGCCTGGCGTCGCGGAATAATAGGTGTTGGAACTGTCGTCGAAATTGAAGGCGGCAACCGAACCCTCTTCCTTGCCGGAGACGCGAAGCCAGCGTGCATCGAATTGCAAGGTCGGCTGCAGGTAGAACGCGCCCATCTGCTGGGTCACGCCGAACCGTGCCGAGCCGCCGAACTGGGCGGTCCTTTGCGTATAGGTGACGCTGTTGCCGATGCCCTCGAGCAGCAGTTCCGGCAGATAGACGCCTTCGAGCGTTTCGCCGGGAATATAGCCGACCTGGTCGACATGCGTGTCGCGTTGGCCGTCGAACATGCCGGTGCCGCCGCCAACGGCGAAGTCGACGAAATAGTTCTTGTTCTCGTATTTCGCCAACGCGTAGGCCTGCCAGGATTCACCCTGGGTGGTCGACAGCAGATCCTGGTTGAAATGGATCTCGGAATCGAACTCTGTCCGCCCGATCGTGCCGCCCAGCGACCAGTTCTGGTTGACCTCGCCAATGGCGCCGAACGACATCGTCTTCAACACATCGTCGCGGCTGGTCGTTCCCGCCCCGGCGTCCCGGCTGTAGTCGGCCTGCGGGCTGATCACGCCCCAGACGCAGCGCCCGTCGGGATTGCTGTATGCGGGAACGCCGGTGCATTCGCGCGCCGTTTCCAGCATGATGTCGGCCGAGCGGTTGACCATCTCGAACGCATGCACCGCGTAATGCGGCGTCAGTCGCGTCAGCGCTGCGCCGAGTGACGCCTCATCCGGCAGGAACCGCAGCATATTGATCAGCCGCGCCATCGGATTGTCCGGGCTCGACGACGCCTCGACATCGTCGAGATACTGCGCCATCTCGAACACGCCCGGGTCGTTGGTGCCGGAGTTGGGATCCTGCGCCAGTTCCAGGAAGGTCGGATTGTCGGCGTAGAGAACGAGATCGGTGCCGTCGTCCACCCTGGTCAGGAAATTGAAGCCGACCGCCGGATGCAAGGTCGTCGGCGTGATGCCGGAATCGACCATCGAGGAGCCTTTCGCCAGCAGATATTCGGTAAACAGCTTGTCGATCGACAGGACGTTATGCGGCGCCTCGCCGTTGAAGTCGCCGGCGCCGGTCAAGGCAAGGGCGTCGGTGATCTGATCGTTGAGATCGACGTCGGTGACGAAATCGCCGGTGGCCATTTGGGTGAAGCCGCCGGTCACATCAACTGTCTCCACGACCGCGATACCCTTGTTGGTCATCAGGCCGTCGTTGAGGAAGGTGCCGCCGCCGAGGTCGATGGTCTTGAGGCCGACCATCGAGGAATTGGCGAAGTTGTGGAAACCGTTTATGCCGCCGCCGAGATCGATATTGCCGATAACGCGGCCAAGCGTGCTGGCTGTCCTTTGATTGTTGACCAGATCGTTGCCCGAGGTGCCGGTGATCGACAACGGGCTGAAATCGTCCAGCAGCGATTCCAGGATCGCCTTCTTCGGGGCAACGGGTCCACCGGCCACAAGCTCCTGGAGGTATTCGGCCAGGTCTGCCTCATTCTGGAAAGAAAAGGATCCCGTCAGCCCCATCGCATAAGTCAGGCTGTTGTTGTTCAGCGTATTGTTCTGACCGCCGACCAGCATGGCTGCCACGCCAGTGCTGCCGCCGCCTATTGTATACTGGCCTTTCAGGTCCAGACTGATATTGCCCTTCAACCCGCTGGCCGTGCTTTCGGCATAGGCTGCGACCGAATCCGCACCCTGTGCGAACAAATTGCCCTCCGCGATCAGGTCGACTGCGCCGGAATTGCCTTGGCCGGTGGCGCTTTGCCCGAACAGCGCATACGAACTCGCGCCCTTTACCCAGACCTGGCTCATCGCCGTCGCTTCGGCCGCGGCTGCGTCGCCGATGCCGCCTTGCGAGCCGGCAGCCGATTGGCCCATCGCCAGCGAGGCCATGCCACCAGCGCCACCGCCGCCGCCGACAGCCTGCGCGATAATGCCATGGGCGCGGTCGCCGTCCGTCTCGATCTCACCGTCCTGGATGATGGTAACCTTGCCGCCGGTGCCCTTGGTGCCGCCAGGGGTGTTGAAGCCGATGGCGTTCGGGCCGCCGCCATCGTCGTCGGCGCCGAAACGGCCAAAGCCGGCGCCACCGAAGCCGCCGCCGCCGCCGACCGATTGCGCGATGATGGCAATCGAATCCTTGCCCGTCGTCGTGATCGTGCCGGTGCGGATGACGGTGACGTCGCCACCATCGCCGCCATTGCCGCCGAGCCCGCCAATGGCGAGCGCATTCGAGCTCTTGCCCTTGGCGTCGCCACCATAGCCGCCACCGCCGCCGACCGATTGCGCGACAACACCATGCGCGCGTTCGCCATGGGTGATAATCGCACCAGAGATGGTGACGTCCACCTCGCCGCCATTGCCGCCATTGCCGCCGAAGCCGCCAAGTTGCAGCGCAATCGAGTTGTCTCCGGCCGTGTCTGCCGACACTGTGCCGCCATAGCCGCCGCCGCCCCCGATCGACTGCGCGAAGATGCCGATCGCGCCGTCCTTAGTGGTTTCGATGACGCCGTCATTGTTGACGATGACATGGCCGCCATTAGCGCCGTCGCCGCTCGGCAGCGAAACCGCGCCGCCGATCGACATGTCGGCTGTCGAGGCGCTGGCCGCGGCGCCTGATGCGCCGCCGCCGCCGCCGACCGACTGGGCGAAGATGCCGTGCGACAGATAGCCGGTGGTCTGGATCAGGCCATGATTGTCGACCGTCACGTCGCCGCCGCGACTGCCTTCGCCGCCGATGCCGCCGATCGACAAATTGACCGCCACCGACTCGGCCTCGCCGGTTTCGGTCGAGCCGCTGCCGGCCGCACCGCCGCCACCGCCGATCGACTGCGCGAAGACGCCATAGGAATTGTCGCCCTGGGTGATGATGGTTCCGGTCGTATTGTTGATGACATGGACGAACTTGCCGATGCCGCCATTGCCGCCAAGGCCGCCAAGAGCCGCCGAAATGGAAACAGAGGCGTCGGCGGATGTCGAACCGGCCGCGCCGCCGACACCGCCACTGCCGCCGATCGACTGCGCCATGATGCCGTGCGAATTGGCCTTGTCCGTCAGGACGATACCGCTGTTGGTGACATGGACCTCACCACTATCGCCGCCGCCGGCGCCAAGACCGCCCATCGAGAACTTGACGTCCACGGTGCCGCCGTCGCTGCCCGTGCTCTTGCCGGCGCCGCCGGCGCCGCCGCCACCGCCGATCGACTGCGCGAAAATGCCGATGGAATTTTCCTGCCTGGTCCAGATCAGGCCGGTGGACTGATTGGTGACCTCGACGAGCTTGCCTTCGCCGGCGCTGCCGCCGAAGCCGGCTATGGCGCCGCCGATCGCGTATTCGGCTTCGGCACCAGCCGACGCCGAGCCGCCTACACCACCGCCGCCACCGATGGAGCTGGCGCTGATGCCATAGGAGAAGGCGCCGTCGGTGATGATCCAGTTGCTGTTGGTGACCGACACTTCGCCGCCGTCGCCGGCCGTGCCGCCCGGCAGAGAGAGCGCTACGCCGATCGAAACCGTCGTTTTGCCATCGTCGCCGGCACCGCCGCCGACGGTTTCGTCGGATGCCGAAGCCGCGCCGCTTGCGCCACCACCGCCGCCGACCGCCATCGCCATGATGCCGGACGAGCCGAAGCCTTGCGTGGTGATGAGGCCGGAATTGTTGACGGTCACCTTCCTGGCTTCGCTGGCGCCGCCGCCATGTCCGGCCAGGCCCATGTTGACGTTGACGCTGGTCTGGCTGCTGCCGCCGATATTGTAGGACTTGGCGGTGCTGGAG
>NZ_RZTA01000093.1:0-26368 GCF_004023115.1 Mesorhizobium sp. M6A.T.Cr.TU.017.01.1.1 | reverse complement strand
TGCCGGACCTGCGCGATGCGGAAGCCGCCGCCGCTGCCGCCTTCCAGCGCCTATCGATCGCCAAGACGCAGATCGAGGAGGAAGCGGGCCGCATCCGCGCCCGCCAAGTGGAACTCGACCGCCGCCTCCAGCAGCTCGACGGCGACATCACTCGCGAGGAGCGGATGGTCCGCGACAATGCGGATATCCTCGAACGCCTCGCCACCGAAGAAGCCACGCTCAATGCCGAGAATGCAGGCGCCGCCGAGCGCGAGGCCAGTACCCGCGCCGCGGTCGAACAGGCAGCGTCGACGCTTGCCGCGAGCGAAGCCAAACTCGCCGGGCTGACGGCCGAACGGGCGGAGGCCGCCGCCTCCCGCAACCAGATCGAGCGAACGCTGCGCGATACCGCTGAGCGCCGCGACCGTTTCGCCCGCCAGCTCGCCGATGTCGACCGGGAATTGTCCGACATCGCCTCCAGGGTCGCCGGCCTGCCCGATCCCGCCGAAAAGCAGCTTCTGGTCGAACAGGCGCTGGCGCTGCTGGAGGAGACCGAAGCCGCGGCGATTGCCGCCGAACAGGCTGTCGCCGAGGCGCGTACGGCGGAAAGCGCCGCCCGCCCGCCGGTTCAGGATGCGAAGGCCGAGCTGGCGCGGATCGAAACCGAGGCCCGCACGCTGGCCAAGATCCTGAATGCTGCGAGCGGCGACCTCTTCCCCTCCGTCCTGGAGCAGATCAGCGTCGAACGCGGCTACGAGACGGCGCTGGGAGCGGCCCTCGGTGAGGATCTCGACGTGCCGCTCGACCGCAGCGCACCGGTGCATTGGGGCCAAAGCGAGGTCCAGCCCGGCGACGCCGCTCTGCCCGAAGGCATCAAGAGCCTTGCCAGTATGGTGCGCGCGCCGGCGCAACTGGCCCGCCGATTGGCGCAGATCGGCATCGTCGAGGCCGGCGACGGAAAGCGGCTGCAGGCGCTGCTCGCCCCCGGGCAACGGCTGGTAAGCCGCGAAGGAGCGCTCTGGCGTTGGGATGGGTTCACCGCCAGCGCCGACGCGCCGACCGCGGCCGCGCAGCGGCTGGCGCAGAAAAACCGGCTGGCCGAACTCGACGCCGAGGCGGTCGACGCGATCCGCATCCTGCGCCAGGCCGAAGAGGCTCTCGCTCATGCCGAGCAGGCGCTTACCCAGGCGAGCGAGGCCGAGCGCTACGCCCGTCAAGCCGGGCGTGATGCCCAGCATGGGCTGGACGCCGCCCGCAGCGTGCTGGCCGAGGCCGAGAAGGCCGGCGGCGAGCTGTCGAGCCGACGCGCAGCACTTGACGAGGCGCGCGCGCGCATCGTCGACAGCCATGAAGAGACGGCGGCGGCCTTCGTCGAGGCGGAGATGCTGCTGCAAAGCGCTCCCGATCTCGGTGATCTCCAGTTGCAGCTCGAACAGTCGGCCGCCAACGTTGCTCGCGACCGCGCCACCCTTGCCGATGCACGCGCCGTCCATGAAGGCTTGAGGCGGGAAGCCGAAGCGCGAACGCGCCGCCTTGAGGCCATCGGCGCGGAACGCCGCAACTGGCTGGCGCGTGCCGAAAACGCCTCGACGCAGATCGCCGCACTCGGCGAACGCAAAGCCGAGGCCGAGGCCGAGCGTGAAAGACTGGCCGACGCACCCGATGAGATCGACGCCAAGCGGCGCGCTTTGCTGTCGCAGCTTGCCGAAGCCGAAAGTCTGCGCCAGGCAGCCGGCGATCGTTTGCAGGAGGCGGAGAACCGGCAGTCCGAACTGGACAAGGCCGCGACATCAGCAATCCAGTCGTTGGCCGAAGCGCGCGAAACGCGCGTCCGCGCCGAAGAGCGGTTGACCGCAGCCGACGAAAGACGGCTCGAGGTCGAGGCCCGCATCCAGGAGACGCTGAACACGCCGCCGCATCTGGTCATCCGCCACACCGGCCTGGAGGCCGACAGCCCGATGCCGGAGATGACCGAGATCGAGCGCCAGCTCGACCGGCTGAAGATCGAGCGCGAACGGCTGGGCGCCGTCAATCTGCGCGCCGAGGAAGAACAGAAGGAACTGTCCGACCGGCTGGAGACCATCGTTTCCGAACGCGAGGACATCATCGAGGCCATTCGCAAGCTGCGGCAGGCGATCCAGAGTTTGAATCGCGAAGGCCGCGAACGGCTGCTGGCTGCCTTCGACGTGGTCAATGGCCATTTCCAGCGGCTGTTTTCGCATCTGTTCGGCGGCGGCACGGCGGAACTGCAACTGATCGAGTCCGACGATCCGCTCGAGGCTGGTCTCGAAATCCTTGCGCGACCGCCCGGCAAGAAGCCGCAGACGATGACGCTGCTTTCCGGCGGCGAGCAGGCGCTGACGGCGATGTCGCTGATCTTCGCCGTGTTCCTGACCAATCCCGCGCCGATCTGCGTGCTCGACGAGGTCGACGCGCCGCTAGACGATCACAATGTCGAGCGTTTCTGCAATCTGATGGATGAAATGGCCGCCACCACCGAGACGCGCTTCGTCATCATCACGCACAACCCGATTACCATGGCCCGCATGAACCGGCTGTTCGGGGTGACCATGGCCGAGCAGGGCGTGAGCCAGCTCGTGTCGGTCGACCTGCAGGCTGCAGAGGCCCTGCGCGAGGCGAGCTGACGCGTCGACTAGACCGCTTGTCGGTAGCGCTATAGGGACTCTCGGTTGTAGCACGAACTGAAACGGTCGGTTCCGTTCATTCGGATGTAGCATTTTGATGTTGTGCATGATCCTTTCCGAAATCGATCTCGATTTTGCGATCATGTGCCGGCATATGCGTGGAGAACCTTGTTGCCTATACTTGTCACTGGAGCCGCGGGATTCATTGGCAGCCATGTTTGCCACTACCTCCTGAACAGGGGGGAAGCAGTCGTCGGCGTCGACAACATGAACGACTACTACGACCTGGCGCTGAAAAAAGGACGGCTCGCCCGCCTTCAGCCTGACAAGAATTTTTCATTTCATCAGATCGAGATCGCCGAACAGGGCGCGCTCGCTACCGCTTTGGCCGGGCAAGGCATAACCAGGATTGTCCATCTCGCTGCTCAGGCGGGTGTGCGCCATTCGCTCGACAATCCGCGCCTCTATGTCCGTTCCAATGTCGTCGGCCATCTCGAAGTGCTCGAATTCTGTCGCGCGCAGCCCGCATTCGAGCATCTGGTCTATGCCTCGTCGAGCTCGGTCTATGGGGGCAACCGCAAGGTGCCGTTCAGCGAGACCGATCAGGTCGACAGGCCCGTCTCGCTCTACGCCGCCACCAAGAAGTCAGATGAATTGATGAGCCATACCTACGCCCATCTCTTTGGGGTGCCGCAGACCGGCTTGCGGTTTTTCACCGTCTACGGTCCCTGGGGCCGGCCCGATATGGCCTATTGGATATTCACCAAGGCGATGCTCGAGGGCAAGCCGATCCGGGTGTTCAACAATGGCGAGATGTGGCGGGATTTCACTTATGTGGATGATGTGGTGAGGGCGGTCGTTGCCGTGCTCGACCAGCCGCCCGTGGCCGAGGTTCCGCCGAGCAGGGTTTACAATGTCGGCAACAACCGGCCGGTGCGGCTGGGCGATTTCATCGACACTCTGGAGAAACTGCTCGGTGTGAAGGCGATCCGCCACAGCGAGCCGATGCAAAGCAGCGACGTCGAGCGGACCTATGCCGACATGACCGCCATGGAGCGCGATTTCGGCTTTAAGCCGAGCGTTTCAATCGAAGACGGGCTGAAGAAATTTGTCGACTGGTACCGGTCGGAATGGGCTGCGGGATCAACGACAAGATGATGGCGGCCTGAGTATCGTCATCGCCGGGTTCTCCGCGCGTCAGCATATACCGAAGAACTTGCCGGTGATACGCGCCACGTCCCACCGAGGCTCCGTCGTCTGCATTGTGACGTGGCCGGTTTGTTGCCTTGAGCCTCGCGCCATAACCAGCCCAGCTCGATCATCGCCTCAGCCCGGCCATGAAGGCCTTTACTCTGGCGGGGTCGACCTGGTTCCACCAGACGCCGTCATGCTTCAGCGCGCTGGCGATGATGACGCCATCGACGATGCCAAGAATATCGTTTGCATTGTCGGGCGTCACGCCGCTGCCAACCAGCGTCGGTAGGCCGGCAGCCTCTTTGATCATGCGGATGTAGCTCAGATCCGCAGCGTGCCCGGTGCGCTGACCGGTCGCTATGATGGCATCGGCATCGAAGAAGACCAGATCCTTGACCAGTTCCTCCACCGGGCGGTCGGCAACGATCGCGTGCGCGCCATGCTTGACATGAGCATCAGCGAAAATGCGGATGCCGTTGGCGCGCAGCTTGGCGCGGTAGCGTGCTGCGCGACCCGACTCCCCCTCGACAAAACCCTCGTTGGCGACATAGGCATTTGCCCATTGATTGACGCGGATGAAGCCCGCGCCAGCGGCACTGGCGATGGCAAGGGCCGGGATCGCGGCGTTAGCGAGCACATTAATGCCGACCGGCTTGCCGAGTTCGCGGCGAATACGGTCGGAGATAACAGCCATATAGGCCGCTGTCTCCGGCCCAATATCGTCAGGTTTGGCAAAGGGGATGTCGCCATGATTCTCGACGATCACCCCGTCACATCCGCAATCGAGATAGGATCTCGCATCATCGAGGCCCCGCTGATAGATCGCCTCGACCGCCTCGCCGTCAAAGCGCGGCGCGCCAGGAAGCGGCGCAAGGTGAACGACGCCGATCACCACCTTGGTGCGGCCGAAAAGTTCTACGAGCGCGTCGCCGCCTGATTGGCCGAGTTGGGTCATGAGAACTCCGTTTGATGGATGAGCGCCGCCATTTCAGACGCGGAAGGACAGGATATCAGTGTGCCCGGGCGAGTCACTGCAATTGCCGCCGCCGCGAGCGCGAACTTCAGCGCTGAGATAACCGACATTCCCTTGGCAAGCCCGCCGGCCAGACAGCCGCAGAACACATCGCCGGCACCGCTGGTGTCGAGCGCTTCGACGCGCGGCGCCGGCAAACGACGCGGTCCTGCCTGGTCCGGGCCAAGCACGAGACAACCTTCAGCGCCAAGCGTGACCACAACTGTCCCGGCGCCTTTGGCCGCGAGCGCGTCGGCCGCGGCTGCCATATCACCCTGGCCTGTCAGTGCTTTCGCCTCGGACTGATTCACCACCAATACCTGCGCCAGACCGAAGTCAGGCAGAGCCGCCGCATCGATAGGGCTGGCGTTCAGGACGGTGCGCGCGCCATTTTGCCGTGCTGCCCGCAGGCAGGCATTTATCGCGGCGGCTCGCAGGTTTCCTTGGCAGACAAGGATGTCGCCAAACGCGATCCGGCGGGCAAGCGCAGTTTGCGCGATCGGATCGAACGCCTCGCTGCAGGCGACACCGCTGACGATGAAATTCTCGCCGCTAGCCTCAATGACGATAGTCGAGCGGTCGCTTGGCAGGTCAAATTCGCTCGCCTCGAGGTCAGACAACTCCCTGTCGAGGCGGCTCCTGATCCATGCGCCTGCGCGGTCCTTGCCGAGCGCCGTCCAAAACGTCACCGCAGCACCCGTGCGCGCGGCCGCAACCGACTGGTTTGCGCCCTTGCCGCCGAGGCCGTCGGCGTAGCTGCTGGCGTTTAAAGTCTCGCCGGCGGCAGGGAAGCGGCCGACGCGAAACATCGTGTCGACACAGGCATTGCCCACGACGTGGACGTGCATCGCTCAGCTCTCGCCGGTCGCCCAGCTCAGCATCTGTTCGAACAGGGTTTTGTAGCCTTTCCAGGCGATGAACTCCGGTGGCAGCCAATGCGGCCCGACATCGGATGTCCAGGCCACAGTGCGGCCCCTGCCATAGTGGCCGGTGACGAGCAGCGGCAGCGATCCGTAGTCCGACGACACGGTCGCCAGAACTTCCGCCCCGTCCTTCAGCGTCACCTCGTTGAAGCCGAGCAGGATCGGCCAATCCGCACCGAGACCCTTCAGGATGGGATGGCTGGACGAGGCTTGCGGCATAGGCGAAAAACCTTCCGGCACCTCGACGCGGTCGTCGAACGCGAGGCAGTTCACCGGCAGGACCTCCTCGACCGGCGTCTTGCGGTAACGCGCGCCGCCATTGATGCCTTGGAAGCTATAGTAGCCGCCGAACATCAAAAGCCCGCCGCCATCGCGCACGTAGTCGCGCAGCAGGCGCAAGCGGTTCGGCGTCGGCTTCGAGTGGACCCAGGTGTCGGGATGCAGAAGCAGCGTATTGGCGCCGATGTCGGAGAGCACCACCGCGTCATAGGCCGAAAGCGCCTCCATCGTTTGCGGAAAGCTGCGCTGTGCCTCATGCGCCGGCATGAAGGTCACGTCGAAGTCGGTCGCCTTCAGGGCCGTCAGCAATTCGTCCGCGCCGGTGTGATAGGTGACCGTCGGAAACTGGTCGAAACCCTTGATATGGGTCGCGGTCGACACCCAGGATTCACCGGCAAGCAGGATCTTTTTCTTGGACATTTGAACTCCGTCGTAAGTGTAAGCCGTAAGTCTGCGCTTAATTCTGCCGCGAGAACACGGCCTTCGGATTGGCGATCAGCATGCGGTCGATGGCTGGCCGCTCGACGCCATGCCGTTTCAGGCGCGGTATGAAATGCTTCAGGATATAGCCGTAGCCGAAACCGCCGAAGCGGGTCAGCATGATCTTGAGGAACACATCCTGCGACAGCAGCAGGCGGTCGCCGAAGCCGGCCTCGATAAGTGCCGCAATTGCCCGCGCGTTCTCTTCGTCTGAGGGCGACTGCGCGTCCTGATCGGCATAATAATAGTCCATGCCGATCATATCGTATTCAAGGAATGCGCCGCGCCGGGCGAGGCTTGTCTGGTAGTCGAGATCGTTGTGGCTCGGATTCATATGGCACAGCACGGTGTGGCGGAGATCGGCGCCCTCGGCCTCGACGACATCGAGGACCTCGTGCGCCAGCCGCTCCCAGCCCGGCAGGTGGATCGATAGTGGCACGCCCGTGATGCGCGAGGCCCGCGCCGAAGCGCGCAGCGACTTTCGTTCCTCGGCGGTAAAATCCTTGCTGACGCCGACCTCGCCGATCAGGCCGGCCAGGATCGGCGGCTGCGTCTCGCCGCCGCCGACGTCGTCGACGATGAACTCGGTCACTGCGTCGACATCCATGGTCTTCAGCCATTCGGGATGGGTGTGCTCAAGATAGAAGCCGGTGCCCATGACGATCTTCAGTCCGGACACGCGGCCGATGCGGGCGAGTTTTTCCGGCTCGCGGCCGATGCCGATATTGGTCGCGTCGACGACGGTGTGCCCGCCGAGCGCACGATAGCGCTGCAGCTCCGATAGCGCGAGATCACTGTCGTCGAGCGAAACATTGTCGCGGTTGACGTAAGGGTTCATGCGCAATTCGCCGATGATCTCGATGTTAACCGGCTGCTCGGCGAGCGCCAGGTCGTCGGGATGACAGGGACATTTCCAGGTGCGCGCGCCGTCGAGCAATATGTGCTCGTGCATCAGCGTAATGCCCATTTCTTCGACCGGAACGGGGCCGAGCACGGTCATCACATGGCCGGTTTCGACCCCGATCGCCAGCCGCTTCCTGGGAGCCGCGTCATCGAAGAGATCACTCATAGGCTCAGCGGCTCCGCATGGCGCCGCGGAACAGGCGGAAGTTCAGCCAGATGGCGATCAGGATGATCGTTCCGGTCACGATCGGCGTCAGGAAGGGCGACAGATGCGCCAGGATCAGGCCGTTGCCGATGACGGCCACGGTAAGCGCGCCGAGCACCGTGCCGACGATCGTTCCGCGGCCGCCGAACAGGCTGGTGCCGCCAAGCACGACGGCAGCGATCACTTCGAGCTCAAAGCCTTGCCCGGCATTCGAGGACCCGGATCCGAGCCGGGCAGCAATGATGATCCCCGCAAGCGCTGCCGCGGCCGCGGAAATCACGTAAACGAAAAGCGTCGTCAGCCGCGTGTTCACGCCGGCGCGCCTAACCGCTTCGGCGTTGGCGCCGATGCCGGTCACGTAGCGGCCGAACGGCGTCTCGTTGAAGGCGATATAGGCGATCGCGAGGATCGCCAGCGCGATCAGCGCCGGCGCCGGCACGCCAAGGAGCCAGGCGCGGCCCAGCACCGTGAAAGGGCTTCCCGGCTCGATAGGGATGGAGTAGCCGCCGGTGATCAGCAGCGCCACGCCACGGATCACCGAAAGCCCGGCAAGCGTGACGATGAAGGCCGGGATGCCCTCATAAGCCACGAAATAGCCTTGTATCGCGCCAAGCAAGGCGCCCAGCGCAAGCATGGCGATGATGACCACAGGCCATGGCAAGCCCAGCTGCAGCAGTGTTGCCGACAACGTTGCCACCAGTGCCAGCACGGAGCCGACCGAAAGGTCGATGCCACCCGTGGTGATGACGAAGGTCATCGCTGCGGCGACGATCAGCAATGGCGCCGACTGACGCAGGATGTTCAGCAGATTGGGCGACGTCAAAAAGGCGTCCGTCGCCACCGAGAAGATGACGCAAACGGCCAGAAAGAACAGCGCAATCGACACGACACTGCCATTGGCGAGCACCGCATCTCGCCATGTGCCTTCGCGGACCCTCCGAGACTGAGCGGAGTGGGTCGAAGTCACCTCGCTCATGCTGATGCTCCATCGCGATGGGCGTTGTTGGCGGAACGAGCGTTGAACTTGCGGCCCACGATCAGGTTGACGACATCCTCGATATTGGTTTCGCCGATCAGCCGCTCGGCGACGTTGCGTCCTTCGTACATGACCTGAATGCGGTCGCATACGAGGAACAGATCCTGCAGGCGGTGGGTGATCAGAATGACGCTGACGCCGCGGGCGCTCACGGTGCGGATCAGGTCCAGCACAGCCTCGACCTCGGCGACGGCAAGCGCTGCCGTTGGCTCATCCATAATCAGCACGGACGGCTCGAACGAGGCGGCGCGGCCGATCGCGATCGACTGCCGCTGTCCGCCGGACAGGTTTTCGACCTTGAGCCGCGTGTCGGCGATAACGATGCCGAGTCGGTCGAGCATCTGGCGCGTTTGCTCGTGCATGCGCTTCTTGTCGAGAAAGGAAATGCCGGCGATGCGGCGGCGCGGCTCGCGGCCGAGAAAGAGATTGCCGGCGACATCGACCGTGTCGCAGAGTGACAGATCCTGATAGACCATCTCGACGCGCGCTGCGCGCGAGTCTGCTGGCGAGTTGAAGGTCACCGGCATGCCATCGATCTCGATCGTGCCGGCATCGGGAACCACCGCCCCCGACAGCACCTTGCTCAACGTTGACTTTCCCGCGCCATTGTCGCCGACCAGCCCCAGGACTTCGCCCGGCCTCAGCACCAGCGACACGTCATCGAGCGTCTGGATGGCGTTGTAGCGCTTTGAGATACCGCTCATCCGCACCCGATAGGTCTCGCCACTGCTCATCTTGGATCCACCGGATTTGCAAAGCGTCCGCGGCGTAGCCTCAAGCGGCGCCGCGGACCGGTCATCGATGCAGTTTACTGGAACATCGCGCGGTATTGCTCGACATTGTCCTTGGTCACGATCGTCACCGGAATATTGATGATCGGCTCGACCGTTTCGCCCTTCTTGAGCTTGGTCAATGCTTCGACAGCGGCCTTGCCTTCACCGGCTGGATCCTGCTGGACGACCGCCGCCACCCAACCATCGTCAATGCCCTGAATGACCTGCTTGGTCAGGTCCCAGCCGAACACCTTGACGTCGCCGGTGCGGCCTTGGCTGGTTACGGCCGAAACAGCGCCGAGCAACGCCGGCTCGCCGGTCGCATATAGCGTCGTCATGTCCGGATTGGCGGTCATCAAATTCTCCGAAGCGCTCATCGCGGTCTCCTGAACGTTCTGGCCGTCGACCGTGTCGAGGAACGTGATCGCCAAGCCGCTGTCCGTGACCGCCTTCTTGAAACCGTCGAGCCGCTGGTTCTGGATGAACGAATTGAGCGCGCCGACAATACCGATCTTCGCGGTGCCGCCCATCTCGGACTTCACATAGTCGGCGTAGAACTTGCCGATATCTTCGCCGGCCTTGGCGTTGTCGACTCCGATGAACGCAACGTTGTCGCCGTCGGGGATCTGCGCGTCGATGGCGATCACGGGGATGCCGGCCGCCTTCGCGGCGGTGATTGCAGGCTTGACGCCGTTCACGTCGATGGCGACCAAAATGATGCCGTCGACTTTCTGTGTGATGTAGTTCTCGATCGCGTCATTTTGCGCGCTCGGCACGTTGTTGGCATTGAAGATGACCAGCTTGGCGCCGGCGGCGTCGGCCGCTTTCTGCGCGCCCTCGTTGATCTGGTTGAAGAAGAGGGCCTGCTGGTTGATGTTGACGAGAGCGAACGTATCGGCGAACGCCGATCCCATTGCCGTCGAGCAAATGGCGATGACGGCGGCGCAACGGACGAGAAGTTTGAACGGACGCATTTACGGTTCCCCTTGCTTGCGGGCCAAACCTGTTCGGCTGGTCCCATTGGTGCTACAGGCACGAGACAAACATTCAAGAGACTTGAATGTTTGTCAACTCCTTTGAACTCGTGCGCAGGTCAGAAGGTCGCCGGCGTGTTGACCCAGAAAATGCTGGCTCTCTCCTTGCCGATGTTGCGGTAATGGTGCGGCAACTCCGACCTGAACACGAATGCATCGCCAGTGGCGAGATCATGGCTCTTGCCATCGACGATCAGCTTGATCCGGCCGGCGAGCACATAGCCGACTTCCTCGCCGACATGCTGGATGGGACCTTCGCTCTCGCCGTCTGCCTCGATATGATGGATATTGCACTGCAGCAGGTGGCCGGACGAATACGGAATAATACGTTCGAGCGAGATGCCCTCGCCGCGCCTTAGCGCGTCGAGCGAGATCAATGGCCGCGCGCCTGCGCGGAACACGATCGCCTCGTCGTCGTCGACCTGTTCGAACATCCAGCCGATGTTGGTCTCGAGAACTTCGACCAGGCGGTGAAGCATAGGCAGGGATGGCGAAGCCTTGCCGTTCTCGATCTTGGATAAAAGGCTTTCAGAGCAGTTGGCAGCTGTCGCCAGCGTCTTCAGCGTCATGCCCCGTGTCTGGCGGGCGAGGCGCAACCGCGTTCCAAGCCGCGCGGCATTTAGGGTGGCGTCCATTTCGGACTCTGGCCGTCGCCGATCGATTTTGTTCATCCGTTCGCCAACCATTCAACAGTCATTGGACAACTGTCGCGCGAGCAAAAGACAGCGACGACCGATTTGCAAGTGGTGATCTGTCAATTTCGACGCTGCAGTGCCCCGACCTGGTTTTGATAACACGGATAAAGCAACTCAGCGTCAAAAACACTCGCCAACGGGCGAACGGACGGTGATGCACGAGGCGCCACAGCGATATCGGCCGTGCCTCGATAAACCAGCGCTGACTGGAACAAAAAGCTTTCTTGCGTTGTTCTCCAACCGTCCTGACGTTCGATGAGGCTGGTTCATACGCCGGCCAAGGACAATCCTCGCGGCAGGCACGCGAAGAAGGGATGGCGAGGCAAATGGATCCCGACGATCTCAACACAAAACGGATCGTCACCGTGTTCGGCGGAACAGGCTTTCTCGGGCGCAGGATCGTGAAGCGGCTCCTGGAAAGGGGTTTTACGGTCCGCGCCGCATCCCGCCACCCGGCTCGCGTAAGCCAAGTTTTTTCCTCGACTGCCAGGATGCCCGAAGCCGTCGAGGCGGATATATTGGATGCGTCCTCGATCGGCTCGGCCATTGCCGGATCACAGGCGATCGTGAATGCTGTCAGCCTTTATGTCGAGCAGGGCGCCCAGACATTTGAACGGGTGCATGTGGTAGCCGCCGCTGATCTCGCCGCCGCGTCGCGCGATGGCGAGGTCGACCAGTTCGTCCAGATTTCGGGGATTGGCTCCGATCCTCAATCGGATTCGAATTATATTAGGGCACGTGGGCAGGGAGAAATCGCCGTGGCGAGCGCATTTCCCGGCGCTTTCATTGTGCGTCCCGCCGTCATGACCGGACCTGACGACGTTTTCCTCACGACCATTGTGAGGCTGATACGCCTCCTGCCGGTCTATCCGCTGTTCGGCGACGGCGGCACACGGCTTCAGCCGGTCTATGTGGCAGACGTCGCGGAAGCAGTGAGCCGGCTGATCGACGGGCGAAACCACAAGGGTTCATTCATATTCGAATTCGGTGGCCCGCGCATCTACACCTATACGGAGCTGCTGCGGGAGGTCGCCCGGCAACTCGACACCCACATCAGGCTGATGCCGGTCCCCTTTGCGGCGTGGGACGCCTTGGCTGGCCTCGCGGAACTCCTTCCGGCCGCGCCCATAACGCGCAACCAGGTCGATCTTATGCGGCACGACAATGTGGCAGCAATTGGCGCGCCGGGCCTGAAGGAACTCGACATCGAGCCGCGGGACATCGACGAGGTGATCCGCTTGATCGAACGGCGCGCGTGATGCCGGCGCGCGCTCGTCTCCTGCTCTACGACCCTGACGGGAACCTATCGCGATGCGGCGGGTTGGTCGAGCTTGAGCCAATGAAGAAGGAAAAGAGCTATGGCCAGATGCGACCAGTGCGGGAATGACTATGACAAGGCTTTCGAAGTGAAGCTAGCGGAGGAAACCTATACGTTCGACAGCTTCGAATGCGCGATCCAGAAACTCGCTCCGATGTGCCCGCATTGCGGATGCCGGATCATCGGACATGGCGTCGAACAAGATGACATCATCTACTGTTGCGCCCATTGCGCCGCGGAGGAAGGTGCGAGCGCGCTGACCGATCGCGCACCATGATGCAACGCAACCGGGATCATGGCCCCCAAGAGCCAGGACTCGGCACGAGCTTATCGGCAAGCATGGAAGTTCAGCATTCAGAAGCGTGCTAGCAAAGCCGTGATCAGCGAAAGCAACTAAAGGGCGGATTGGCCGTTCTGATCAGCCGTATTAGCGGCGGGGCATCCGAAGACATGACTACGCCGCAAATTCTGTCGTTCGCCGTTACCTTCGTGATGATGGCAGCGTTCGTTTGGGGTCGATATCGATATGATCTGGTCGCAGCCGCGGCACTGTTGCTTGCACTCGCGGTTGGCATTGTGCCTTTTGACGAAGCCTTCAGCGGGTTCAGCGACGATATCGTGATCATTGTCGGCAGTGCCCTGTTGGTGAGCGCGGGCATAGCACGCTCGGGCATCATGGAAGTCGCCATCAAGCGCTTTGCTCCGAATTTATCGGGCGTTCGGTCGCAAGTGGCGCTGTTGGTGATCGTGGTCACGATCCTGTCTGCCTTTGTTAAGAATATCGGTGCGCTCGCTATCATGATTCCGATCGCCTTCCAGTTCGCGCGCCGGTCGAGTATTTCACCCTCGATATTCCTGATGCCTATGGCGTTCGGGTCACTGCTCGGCGGACTCATGACGCAGGTGGGGACATCTCCCAATATCGTTGTGTCCCGTGTGCGGGAGGAACTGACCGGAACCGCCTTCACGATGTTCGACTTCACACCTGTTGGAGCTGCCCTGGCCGCCGCCGGAACGATCTTCCTGCTGTTTTTCTATTGGCTGTTACCGGTGCGCGAAAAGCTCGGCGGGTCGCTGAATGAAGCCATCGACATCAAGAATTACCTGACAGAGGCTCGAATTGTCAGCGATTCCACGGTGCTCGGGAAAACCGTCGCAGACCTCATGAAGCTTTCCGGCGGCGATGCTATCGTGACGTCGATTCTGCGCAATCGGACTATGCGGATGACGCCGCTGCCCGATGCTGTCCTCAAGGTGAACGACATTCTGCTGCTCGAAGGCGACCCAGAGGCGCTGGATCGCCTTGTCTCCCAGGGCAAGCTCAGCGTCACGGGCAATAGGGTCGGCGGTGGCGACACCACCAGCGAGATGGTAGCCATCGAAGCCGTAATCGGTGAAAGCTCCTCCTTGATCGGCTGGACAGCCCAGCGCCTTGCCCTTTACGACCGGTTCAACGTCAACCTCCTGGCCGTCAGCCGTCGCGGCGAGCGCCTCGACCGCAGGCTGGCCGAAATCGAGCTAAGGCTCGGCGACGTCGTCGTGCTGCAGGGAAATGCAGCGACGATACCCGAGATACTGCGTGAACTCGGCTGCCTGCCGCTGGCAGAAAGGGCTATCCTGCTTGGTAGTGTCCGCAAGGGGATCGTGCCGGTAATGATCCTTGCTCTCGCCATTGTGGCGACAGCGTTTGGGCTGCTCCCGGTCTCCGTCGCTTTCTTTGCCGCCGCGGTCGGGATGGTGCTTTTCAAGGTCATCCCGGTCCGGGAGGTCTACCAATCGCTGGATGGCCCAATCCTCCTCATGCTCGCCGTTCTCATTCCTGTGAGCGATTCGCTACGCAGCACAGGGGGGACGGGAGTAATTGCCGGCGAGCTTGCCAAATTGGGAACCATTCTTCCGGCGCCCGGCGCATTGATGCTCATCCTTGTCGCCGCCATGGCCGTTACGCCATTCCTCAACAATGCCGCCACCGTTCTTGTCATGGCGCCCATCGCCGCCGCATTTGCCGGCGATCTCGGCTACAGGCCGGAAGCATTTCTAATGGCAGTCGCCATTGGCGCCGGCTGCGATTTTCTCACCCCGATAGGCCACCAGTGCAACACGCTCGTCATGGGGCCGGGCGGCTACCGTTTCAGCGATTATCCACGCCTGGGGCTGCCGCTATCGTTCCTCGTCGTCATTGTTGCTGTGCCGATGCTAATGATCGTATGGCCAATGAACTGATATGCGATACAGGGACCTTTCGCCGGCCGACGAAAACAACCCTCGCTGCCGAATCGAGAAGGCTGGCACATCAGCATAGCGAACATGGACCTCGCGCGCCGGCGACGGATTGTTAACCACACCGGAAGCACAACACTATCGGAGGTGATGCGTCAGCCAATCAAATGGCGTGAT
This sequence comes from Mesorhizobium sp. M6A.T.Cr.TU.017.01.1.1, assembly GCF_004023115.1. Taxonomy (NCBI): domain Bacteria; kingdom Pseudomonadati; phylum Pseudomonadota; class Alphaproteobacteria; order Hyphomicrobiales; family Phyllobacteriaceae; genus Mesorhizobium; species Mesorhizobium sp. M6A.T.Cr.TU.017.01.1.1. The sequence goes on along the minus strand of NZ_RZTA01000093.1, from coordinate 11,495 downwards.
GATAGAGGGTAGTCACCCGAGCGCAAGCGGTTACAATTAGCGATCAGATCAGTTGTCAACCGAACGCAGGCGCTAGTGACCAATCGATTGAAAAAATTTCTGGCCCTGAAGGCCGCACAACGCAGGACAGTGATCGCTGCAATGTTGCTGCTGCCATTCACTGCAATGGTATTGCAGATGTTTGGTTTCCGACGTGCAAGAATTATACTGATCTGGATTTGCGACCTTCGAAGCGTGAGGGGAGTTGCAAATCCGTCACTCACGCTTCGTGAATCGCCGCCGCCTTCAAACGTTCCGGTTGCGGTTTGCAACCCCGACCGGCTTCAATCAATGGGCGGGGAGACCGATTTTTATGGGCAGGCACAAGAGACCGCTCGTCTGGTATCCATCGCCGCGTATCGTGGTTCCTATTCCGGCAACTGCCTGAAGCGCTCAATGACGCTTTGGTTTTTGCTGCGCCGGCAAGGCATCGAAGGAGAACTGCGCATCGGCACGCGTAAGGCTGATGGCAAATTTGAAGCCCATGCCTGGGTCGAATACCGGGGCAAGGTTCTTAACGATACGGTCGATGTTGGCGAGCGCTTTGCCGCATTCAAGCGCAATTTTGGTTGATGCCATGGGGATGATATGAGCGGCATCGCCGGGATAATTCATTTTGACGGTAAGCCGGTCGAACCCGGGTTAGTGGAAAAAATGACCACGGCCATGGCGCACCGGGGCCCGGATGGCATCCACCATTGGGTGAAGGGCTCCATCGGGCTCGGCCAATGCATGCTTCGCACCACGCCAGAGTCGCTGGAAGAAACCCAGCCGCTGACGAATGAGGATGCAAGCCTTGTCCTGGTCATGGACGGGCGGGTGGACAACTGGGAGGAACTGCGGGGGGAACTGCTGGTGCGCGGCGCCGTACTTCGAGATCGCTCGGATGCTGAACTGGTGCTGAGAGCCTATCAGATTTGGGGGCGGGAATGTTTGCCGCATATCGACGGCGATTTCGCACTGGCAATCTGGGATGCGCGGCGACAAGAGGCCTTTTGCGCCCGCGACCGCATGGGCAACAAGCCTTTCTATTACCATTGGGACGGCAAAACCCTGGCCTTCGCCTCAGAGTTGCAAGCGATCCTTGCGCTGCCTTGGATGAAGCAGGAACCCAACGAAGGCATGTTGGCCGAAATGCTGGCGGCGGAATGGTATTCCAGGGACGAGACTCTATGGAACGGTATCCTGCGCTTGATTGCAGCACATCAAATGGTAGCCGGGAACCAGGGGCCGCGACTCGAACAATACTGGGAACCGAATCTTTGGGCGATGTTGCCGTTTCGCAAGGACGAAGAATACATTGAGCATTATCGCGAATTACTGTTTGAGTGCGTCAGGCGTTCATCCCGGTCGCATCGGCCGGTCGCCATTGAGGTGAGCGGCGGGCTCGACTCCTCGGCGGTGTTTTGTGTGGCGGAACACCTGCGCCGCTCGAACAGACTGCTCACGCACGGCATAAATGGCTACACGCTTGGCTTCACGGAGGAGGAAGGCGATGCCAGCGAACTCCCCTACGCACGGGCCGTGGGCGGGTATTTAGGGCTCCGGATTCATGAGACTCCCCCTTCCAGGATGCCTCTTTCATGGTTTGCGGAACGCGCCCGGTCCGGCCGGCAGTTTCCGGGGTTTCCGAACCTGTCAATGCAGGCTGGCCTATGGCAGCAAACCGTTGCGCACGGGAGCCGCGTGACGCTAGGCGGTCACGGAGGAGATCAATGGCTGGAAGGTTCCCGGGCGTATTACGCAGAGGCACTGGCGCAAGTGCATTTGCGTACGCTCTATGACTGCCTCAAAACCGACGCGACGGCATTCGGCGCGCGACAGGCGGTGAGTTGGCTCATACGGCAGGGGTTTTTCCCGCTACTGCCAATCGCTCTCCAGGAGGGTCTCCGCCGCCTGGTTCGTAGGATGCGCGGGAGCGGGACCAGCAAAGCCTGCTACTGGCTCTCGCCGCGGATGGGGGAAGTGATCCGGATGCGTCGCGAGCTTATTCCCCCATCACACCATCGGCGAGTGCGCAGCGTCGGCCAGAGGGCGCTACTTGAGGCTCTATACGATGCTTATGATGCCCAGGCGATGGAGGACCTTGATTGCATGAGCGCCCATTGCGGGATCGAAATGCGATACCCGCTCGACGACCCCAAACTCGTTCAGTATGCGTTTTCGCTACCCGAGAGGCTGCGTCTGCGTGGAGACAGAACCAAATATATCCATATCCAGGCTTTGAAGAATCTCCTGCCGAAGCGGATTCTCGAACGGAAAAGCAAGGCAGAATTTTCAATAGTGCTCCGTGAGCATCTGGACCGGATGCAAGCCATATTGACCGAGACGATTCCCGATGAGCGTAGCACCTGGGTTGATCGGGACGGGATGGCCCGGCTATTCCGGGCTTATCGAGACAATCCGCAGGCCGGCATGCCGAAATGGATTTTGTGGGGAATTTATGGATGTCATGTAACGTATATAGGGGACTGTTAATGGGTCATATAACGTACTGTTAATCGATGCCAAGTAACGTACCGTTGAAGCCGTGTAGCGTACCGTTAGATAATTTGATCGTCACATCGGTTAAATTTTCGACGAATGCTGCCCGTCAGGGTTGTGCCCGTTTTCGCTTGGTGGCAAGGTAAAATCTTGTTCAAAAGCCACCGAGAACGTCCAGATAGTTCATCTGACGGTTTCCTGAGAGATTTCCCAGTCAGCGTAAAGGGCCGAGTTAATGAAAAGCAATCTGAACGACCAGCAGACGCCATCCCACCTCACCGTTGAGAACAAAGCTGCTGAGGTAAACAAGGCGCCCTATTCGACTCCCACACTGCAGATCTACGGTTCCGTAAGCGCGATAACAAGAGGCGGTACCGGAAGCGGGCTAGATGGGGGCCCCGCCGGTATGAGTATGGTGTCCGACCCGCGCGCCAAAGAGAACGTCGTCCGTATTGGCACCCATTCGCTTGGAATCGGCCTCTATCTGTTCGACTACAAGCCTGAATACCGCGAGCAGTGGGGCCTTGGCAGGCAGTTTGGTGTAATGGCCGACGAGGTCGAGACGGTGATGCCGGAAGCCGTAAGCGTTCATCCTGACGGTTACAAGAGGGTGGACTACGGAATGCTGAGGATACGGCACTCCTCTATTCACTGAGCCTTGCGGGGGAATGTCGAGTTCCGCGCTGCAGGAACACTTGGGGTATGTCGGCGATTCGGTAAGGCTTGAACAGTTCAAGTCCGCTGTCGCCCAAGTCGTCAAACATGGGGATTACATCACGGATCTCGGTTGTGGCACCGGGATCCTGGGGCTGTTGTGCTTGCAGGCGGGCGCGGCCCGTGTCTACGCCATCGACTCAACCGCCATGATCGAGGTCGCGCGGGAATCCTTCGTTCGCGCGGGATGGGGTGGCCAGGTGATTTTCATGGGGGACTACTCTGCGCGGGCCAACCTGCCCGAACGGGTTGATGTGGTGATCTGCGATCAAGTCGGCTACTTCGGCTTTGATGCCGGTATCATCGAATACCTCGCGGACGCCAGGCGGCGTTTCCTGAAGCCAGGGGGGGCATTGATTCCCGCCAGGCTCAGGCTTCAACTCGCCGCAGTGGAATCGGAAACCAGTTACGGCTTGGCCGACGGGTGGCGACGAGAGGGCGTACCCAGCGAATTCCATTGGGTGGGCCAATACGCCGTCAACACCAAGTATGCGGTCAATCTTCAGCGGGAAGAATTGCTTGGCGCCCCCGCTGAACTGGGCGGCATCGATTTTCGTGAAGACAATCCGGACTTTTTCTCCTGGGATGCGGAGTTGCGCATAGAGCGCGATGGCGTTGTGCACGGACTCGGCGGCTGGTTCGATTGTGAGTTGGCCGAAGGGGTGTGGTTGACGAACTCGCCGCTTGCCGATCGTCCAATCAAACGCTCTCAGGCTTTCCTGCCCATCGGCGAAGCCGTCGAGGTAAAATCCGGCGATGTGGTGAGGGCGAGGGTGATGGCGCGCCCGACGGATTCGGTTATCGCGTGGGAAGTTGAAATCGCGTCCGGAGGGCGGAAATTCAGCCATTCGACCTGGCAGGGCGAGTTGCGGACGCCGGCCGAGATCATCACACGGAATCCCGCGCATGTGCCCCGACCCAATTGCCAGGGGCAGGCAAGAATGATCGTGCTAGGACTTTGCGACGGTCAAAGGACGGTCAGGCAGGTTGAAGAAGCCGTGCTGCGCGAACACCCCGGCTTGTTCCCTTCCGTGGAAGAAACAGCGCGATTTGTCGCCCAGGTGCTGGGCAAGGACACGGAATGACGGTGGACTTTCAGGTGGCGGACGCCCGCCCTCAAATGCCACTTGACGCCACCTTGTTTCACCAGTGGGTTTTCCCAGACGGAACTTTGTGGACGGATTTCTACCGCATCGGGGGAGCCTACCTGCTGCGTTTTCCCGAACTGGCGGATTTCCAGCTGAGTCAAGATGGCGGACAGATCCAAGCATGGCCGGTGCAGGGAGTCTCCGGCGCGACCATTCAGCATCTTTATCTGAATCAGGTTTTGCCCCTGGCGCTCAGCAAACAGGGGAAGCTGGTTTTGCACGGCAGCGCGGTCGAAATCAGCGGCGAGGGCATCGCATTTATCGGCGAGTCAGGCCGAGGCAAGTCCACGCTGGCGGCAAGCTTTGCAACCGACGGGTTCCGCTTCCTGACGGATGACGGGCTGCTGGTAGAGCCTTGCGACGGTGGGTTTCAGATTATGCCGAGCCATCCTTCGATCCGGCTATGGGGAGACAGTGAGGAAGCCTTGGTCGGCAAGGATGGTGTACGGAAAGCGCCCCCGGTGCAATTCACATCGAAGGCGCGCTTTCTTGCGGGCGATGACATCGTTTTCTGCGGACAACCCCGGCGCTTGCGCCGGGTGTATTTTCTTGGCGAGGGTGTCCAGCAAGAAGCGGTGTTCGAGGGTATGACCGGGCGCGAAGCTCTGATGGAACTAATGAAGCATTCTTTCTTACTCGAGATTGAGGCACACGAACTGCTTGCCGCCCATTTCGATGAATTGTCCTCCCTGGCTGGGCAAGCAATTTTTTACCGCCTGGATTATCCCCGTCGCTTTGAAGACCTGCCGCGGGTCAGGCAGGCCATTGTGAAACACGCGTTTAAGGTGGGTGAACAGGCATGAATTTGACTGACAGAGTGGCGATTCCGGCGCAAGTGATGGCGCGACAGGTGGGCAATGAGACAGTGATCCTGGACCTCGCCAGCGGAACGTATTTTGGGCTGGACACGGTCGGAGCACGTATCTGGATACTACTGTCCGAAGGAAAAACCGTCGGCGAAATCTGCCGAACCATGCTCGACGAGTACGAGGTCGAGCCTGCGCCCTTGGAGAAAGACGTATTCAGCTTGTTGCAAACGCTCGAACGCCAGGGGCTGATCAAGATTGAAGAGGCATGAGTGTATAAATTTGTATGTCTAGCAGCAGGTGCGCGTAGCCTGATCCGAAGCACCGAGTTCAGTTGAGCCGGCCTGGGTGACGGTGAGGCTGGACTTACTCGGCGCTTGTCGTGATGCCGTCATCCAGCTTGAACACCCGATCAGCCAGTGCCAGGCTCGCCGGCCGGTGGGTTATCAAAAGCACTGTCCTCTGTCGCAGCACATCGACGCATGCCTGCAAGAACTCGCGCTCCCCTTCCGGGTCGAACATAGCGGTAGCTTCATCGAGTATTAGAATCGGCGGATCTTTCAACAGCGCCCGAGCCAACGCCAGCCGCTGCTGTTGCCCTCCGGACAGCCGCACGCCCCGATCGCCGATCGGCGTCCGGTAGCCCTGCGGCAATTGCATGATGAAATCATGCGCGCGGGCCGACCGTGCTGCTGCCTCGACCTCATCCTGTGTGGGCTCAGGCCGCCCATATGCGATGTTGTCGCGGACGGTGGCGTTGAACAGTAACACGTGCTGAGGCACAACCCCTATCTGGCTGCGCAGGCTATGCAAGGAGACCGTGGAAATATCCACGCCATCGATGAAGATGCTTCCCTTGGAAGGCTCATGCAATCGCATAAGCAAATGCGCCACAGTGCTCTTTCCTGCGCCGTTGGGACCTATGATTGCTATTGTCTCGCCCGCGGCGACGGATAGATCGAGGCACCTCAATGCAGGCTCACGCCCCGGGTAAGCGAACGTGACACCACGGAATTCGATGTCGCCGTTTATTTTTCCCATCTGCTTGCCCGCATGCCAGCTCGGCTCAGGCTCTTCGGCCAAGGCTGTTGCGAGCCGGCTCAGCGCTCCGCGCGCGCGCTGGGTCTGTCCATAGACGTCTGCGAGCCCCGCCATGGGTCGAGCCATGACTTGGGCGTAGAGGAGAAAACTCACCAATTGAGGCACAGTGAGAGCCCCATCGCCAATTTGCCCTTGGGCCAACCAAAGCATAAGAACGACCGCGGTCGCCGTCACAAGCTGAACGCCCGGCCCCAATGCGGCGTGGATAGCGCGCTCCTTGGCGCTCAGGCTGACGACGCGCTCGATTTGGCTCCGATAACGTTGCGATTCTTGCTGTTCGCGCGTGAAGGTCTTGATGGCGGGAAGCATGCCGAGGTTTTCCTCAGCAATGGCGATGGCAATGGCGTGCTCCTCCTGAAGTTGGAGCGCCAATGGCCGCATGCGCCGTCCGAAAATTTTAAGCAGTAGATAGAGCAAAGGAATCATGATTGCAGCGGACATGGCGAGAAGAGAATCAATTCGGAACATTAAAGCCAATGCCCCACTGACGGTGAAAAAGAGCGGCAGGGCAGCAAGTGCGGTGCCGCTGATGTAATCGCTCACGACGTGCACATCATGGGTGAGTAGCGCGAGCGTATCGCCGTGACGCCGCCGATGGGAGAAAGCAAGCGGTAAGGCCTGAAGGTGGTCGTAAATTCGAATTTTCAAGTCCGCCAGTATTTGTGTAGTCGTCCCACCAATCAGGTATATATTGCTGAATTTTAAAACAGCCTGAACCGCGAACAGCGCCAGTGCTCCTAGAAAAAGTACCTGAATGTCGATTGTGCTGCTGCTTGCGCGTTCTTGGAGAAACGTTTCAGCAAGCCTGCCACCAAGCCAAGGCATAACCAATAAAGCAGCGCTTTCGCATAGCATTAATACCAGACCAGCGGCCAACGCCAGGCGATAAGGTGCCGCTAAATTCAGCAGAATGTTTGTCTCGCTAATTTTCGATAATCTGTTCATAGTTCCACAAGAGATAGATCGATATGATCTGCTGGAGAAGACACCAATAGCCAGGCTGCATCATCAATCGCGGTAGATTTTCTTACGATTTTGCGGGATCATACCCGCAGATAGCAGTCACCTGTTCGGGGTGTGTAAGTACTTTAAAAACCCGGCCGTGGCCCGGCGTAAGTAGAGCCAAGGTAGCCAGGATGTGTTTGCCTGGCGATATTTTTGCCGCATATGAATTGCGGGCGGGAAGAGGAGTTCGGCCAGAAAACCGGACTTGTTCCGTACGCCTCTCGCGGCCTGGAAGTCCATCCATATTCGGTTCACCCTGGATCCGCTAAGATAGCTCGACGCGGGTTCTGTCGGTCCAGGACGGGAAAGCGCGTCAGACACGGCTTCGGGCATAGTGGTACGAAAACGGGCTCGGGTCGCCTCGATGCCGTCCAGGCAGGCCGCCCGCAGTCCTTTACGCTCGGCAAATTTCACAAACTCATTGCGTTGCGACGGCGATAGCATCGAAAACAGAACCTGAATATCGTAAAGCCAGATCAGTCGATCGCCGCCATAATATTCCACGCCATCGACATAATACAAAGCGTGTTTGTGGACCGCTCGATGCATGCAGGCGAGCACGAGCGCGTGCACTGGATCAGCTGCGAGGGCATTCGCGCTCAAGTTCGGCAGTGGCCGGGCCGCGGAGCGCAATTCTTCATACGAGAACAGATTTGACAGGAGTGTGGAATTGGTGATCCGCCAATGCAAATCGAGGGTGTGTTCCTGATTGGAGGCGGGGTCTGTCCAGCTATAGCTCGTCTGGCCGCGGATGACATCCGCTCTTGTTCCCAACTCACGAAACCCCAGGGCCTCTAACGCTTTGGCTACCCGATCACGCGTGTCCGACGGTACGAGGAGGTCCGTGTCACCTCTTGTACGCAGGAAAGACGTCGGATAGACACTGTAGGCTAAGGCCGTGCCTTTGAACAGAATTGGATGGATTCCAATAGCCGCTAGCCGCTCCAGTACTTGTTTCAGCATGTACTGGTGGCGCATCTCCCACAATGCTTGAGCAGTGGCCTGCTGACGACAAGTAGCCAGGATAACTTCCGGCCAACCCATGTCAACGCGTTCGCGATCTGCAATATAGTGATGAAGTAACGCCTGTACCCCGTGATAAGCACTTCGCTCGATGAAGCGGGCCGCGAAATTATTGTCGCCGTATTCCGGCCAAGTCGGATTTTCGCCACGTAAGGTAGCACAAAGCAGCTCTTCAATTCCCTGCATGACTAGAGCTCCGTTGCAGAGATCCAACAGCGCCCTTGAGCCCGGCGCTCTGGCAGATTGTTGTCATTCGTTCGGGCCTAGCCATCTGTTCGCTGCTGCGTTCATCGCAAGCTTTGGTCGTGACATGGTCCTGATGGGCATTGGCGACGAGGCTGTCAAGTTGGCATCGACGTAGCGTGCCGGCATTACGAAGTGGCTGCTGCACATGTGTCCGGAACGGACCTGTGAGCGATGGCTGGGGCGCCAGGATTCGAACCTGGGATTGTCGGTACCAAAAACCGATGCCTTACCACTTGGCTACGCCCCAGCAGCGGGAACATGCCCGTTGCGCGCGGCCTTATAGGACGAGCCGACGGAAAGCTCAATGCCGAGAATAGCGGTGCGCGGAACTGATCCATCGGTTCCCGCAGATAGGAGTTCGGACATTATCCCCTGCTGTCAGGCCATGGCGTCTACTCGCCCCAGACGGCCATTTCGTTGCCGGCCGGATCGACGAAATGGAACCGCCTGCCACCAGGGAACGAAAAGATCGGCTTGACGATCGTGCCGCCGGCATTTTCGACGGCGCTCAGGATTTTTTCCAGGTCCTCGGAATAAAGCACCGGAAGCGGCTTGGCGGGCGCTTCGCCGGCATCAGCCTGGAAGCCTCCATCAAGACCTTCCGAAAAGGCCGAATAGGTAGGCCCATAGTCGGTGAATGACCAGGAAAAGGCGGCGCTGTAGAAAGCCTTCAGCCTGTCCAGCGTTCCACCAGTTGCCGGCATTTCCAGATAATCGAGTTTTCCGGTCAGTCTCATGGCGCCACCTCGTGTTCCTACTATGTTCTACTTTGGTGACCACTAAGCCGCAAGTCTTTTTGCCATCGCTTTTTCTTAATCGATTGTAGAAGCCGGCTGGCTTTGCCGACGCTTGCCTTTCGCACTGCAGCATCATATCGCTCGGATAGGGACACGGCGGAACTTCGGCTTCGTCAATCTTTTCAATCTCCTGCAACCGGAGAGCAAGCATGACCAAATGGGTCTACACCTTTGGCGACGGCGCCGCGGAAGGCCGTGCCGGCGATAGGAACCTCCTGGGCGGCAAGGGTGCCAATCTCGCCGAAATGTGCAGTCTAGGCCTGCCCGTGCCGCCGGGCTTCACCATCACCACGGAGGTCTGCAGTGCCTACTACGCCAATGAGTGCTGCTATCCGGCCTCGCTGGAAGCGGATGTCGCGGTCGCCCTCGATCATATCGGCCGGCTGACCGGGCGCCGTTTCGGCGATCCCTCGAAACTGCTTTTGGTGTCGGTGCGTTCCGGTGCCCGCGCTTCCATGCCTGGCATGATGGACACCGTGCTCAATCTCGGTCTGAACGACGAGACGGTCGAGGCGCTGGCCGCCGATTCAGGCGATGCGCGCTTTGCCTATGACAGCTACCGGCGTTTCATCCAGATGTATTCCGATGTTGTCATGGGCCTCGACCATGAGGTGTTCGAGGAAATCCTCGAAGACCAGAAGGGCGGGCTCGGCCATGAGCTCGACACCGAACTGACCGCCATCGAATGGCAGGGCGTGATTGCACTCTACAAGGCCAAGGTCGAGGAGGAACTCGGCAAGCCGTTTCCGCAGGATCCGAACGAGCAGCTCTGGGGTGCGATCGGCGCCGTGTTTTCGAGCTGGATGAACAGCCGCGCCATCACCTATCGGCGCCTGCACGACATTCCCGAAAGCTGGGGCACGGCGGTCAACGTCCAGGCCATGGTCTTCGGCAATATGGGTGAAACTTCGGCCACAGGTGTCGCTTTTACCCGCAATCCGTCAACCGGCGAAAAGATGCTCTATGGCGAATTCCTGGTGAATGCGCAGGGCGAGGATGTCGTTGCCGGCATTCGCACGCCGCAAAACATCACCGAGGCGGCGCGCATTGCCGCAGGCTCCGACAAGCCGTCGCTGCAGAAGCTGATGCCGGATGCGTTCCAGTCGTTCGTCACCATCTCAGACCGTCTGGAAAAGCACTACCGCGACATGCAGGATCTTGAATTCACCATCGAGCGCGGCAAATTATGGATGCTGCAGACGAGGTCCGGCAAGCGTACCGCCAAGGCCGCGCTCAGAATCGCCGTCGAAATGGCGCAGGATAAGCTCATTTCGAAAGAAGAGGCCGTCGCCCGCATCGATCCGGCCTCGCTCGACCAGTTGCTGCATCCGACCATCGATCCGGAGGCCGCGCGCGATGTGATCGGCATCGGCCTGCCAGCTTCTCCGGGTGCTGCCACCGGCGAGATCGTCTTTTCCTCCAACGACGCTGAGGAGCTCAAGACGCAAGGCCGCAAGGCGATCCTCGTGCGCATCGAGACCAGTCCCGAAGACATCCACGGCATGCATGCGGCGGAAGGTATCCTGACCACGCGTGGCGGCATGACCAGCCACGCCGCGGTGGTGGCGCGCGGCATGGGCAAGCCTTGTGTGTCGGGCGCGGGCTCGCTGCGCGTCGACTACAGGGCCGGCACGCTGACGGCGATGGGGTCGACGTTGCGCAAAGGTGACATCATCACCATCGACGGCGGCAACGGCCAGGTGCTGAAAGGCGCCGTGCCGATGCTGCAGCCGGAACTCTCGGGCGATTTCGCCGCCATCATGGAATGGGCCGATTCCGTGCGCCGTATGAAGGTGCGCACCAACGCCGAAACGCCGCTCGACGCGCGCATGGCGCGCTCCTTCGGCGCCGAAGGCATCGGGCTTTGCCGCACCGAGCACATGTTCTTCGACGGCGACCGTATCGTCGCCATGCGCGAGATGATCCTGGCCGAAACGGAAAAGGGCCGGCGAACGGCGCTCGCAAAACTCTTGCCCATGCAGCGCTCGGATTTCCTCGAACTGTTCGAGATCATGGCCGGCCTGCCGGTGACGATCCGGCTGCTCGATCCGCCGCTGCACGAATTCCTGCCCAAGACCGAGGAAGAGGTGGCCGAAGTCGCCGCCGCCATGAACGTGTCGCCCGACAAGCTC
>NZ_RZTA01000092.1:0-26407 GCF_004023115.1 Mesorhizobium sp. M6A.T.Cr.TU.017.01.1.1 | reverse complement strand
CCGCCCAGCCGCGCCTTGAGCCGCCGGTAGTTTTCGCGGATGGCGCCGAGATCGACGGTCAGTATGGCGCCGGCCGCTGTCTCGCTGACGGCAACCTTTTCAGAAAGAGATTTTTTGGAGGCGTCGTTCATGCCAACCCCGTCTGCGGCGGATTGGCCATCAATAAGGCCACCGCGCTGACGCGGCAACCGTGGTCGGCGCGACCGCGGCTAGCGCCAAGCTACGCAACCAGATGCCGGAACGCCGCAACCACGTCCTCATAAACCTTGCGCTTGAACGGCACGATCAGGTCGGGCAATTCCTGCATCGGCCGCCATGCCCATTTGTCGAACTCGGCGGTGTGGCCGCCCGGTGGCGGATTGATCTCAATCTCGCTCACGTCGCCGTGAAAGCGGAAGGCGAACCATTTTTGCGTCTGGCCGCGATATCGCCCTTTGAAGGCGATGCCGACCAGATCGGCCGGCAGGTCGTAATATATCCAGTTCGGCGCCTCATCCAGCAGCGAGACCGAGCGCATGCCGGTCTCTTCATACAGTTCCCGCTGCGCCGCCTGCAGCGGTTCCTCGCCCTTGTCGATGCCGCCCTGCGGCATCTGCCAGAGCTGCGTCGTGCCGGCGAATTCGCTATCCGGCTCGGCAATGCGATGCCCGACCCAGACCAGGCCGTCACCATTGAGTATCATCAGTCCGACACAGGGGCGATAAGGCAGCGTCTCGGGATCGACCGGTTTTCTCTTCGCCATGCTCAACCTTTTTCCGGATCCACCGCCACTGCCGAAATCGGCACGATCTCGATGCCGCGCTTCTTGGCCTCGATCACCCAGGACGACACGGTGTCAACCGTCAGGTCGAAGGCCGAGCCGATGCCGACGGCAAAGCCTTTCGCCCGCGCGGTGGCTTCCAGCTCGTCCAGCTTCTTCAATATGGCGCCCCGGTCCTGCACGGCGTCGATCGACGTGTCGCCGGCAATGAAGGGCACGCCGTCCTTCAGTGCCAGGTCGGACGCGAGGCTGCGCGCCGACGAGCCGTCGTCGAGATAGGCCAGGCCGCGCCTGCCGAGTTCGGCCATGAATGGCGCCATCGCCGCCGCATCGGCCGAAAATCGCGCACCCATATAGTTCATGACGCCGGTGTAGTTGGTCATCCGCGACAGCGCCCAGCGCAAGTTCTTCAAATTCTCGTCCGGTGTCGCCGCGACCGTCAGCGTGTTGCGGCCCGGATTGACGTTCGGATAGTCGAACGGTTCGAGCGGCACCTGCATGACGATCTCATGGCCTCTCTGCCGCGCCGCCTGCATCCAGCGGCTGATGCTATTGCCCTGCGGCGCGAAGCCCAGCGTCACTTCGGCCGGCAGCTTGGCGATGGCCGCCTGCGTGCCGGTCTGCGACACGGCAAGCCCGCCGATGACGATCGCCACGCGCGCACCGCGCGCACCGGACCACGGCCGCGCATAGACATCGAACGGCCGCCTTCCGTCGGCGGCGCGAACCGGCAACGGGCCGGTCTCACTGGTCTCGATCAGCGCCCTGTCGGGAATATGCGCGATCCTCAGGTTCTGGCCGATCGTCGAAGGGTCGTGGATGACGATGGCCGCCTTGGGCGGACCACCGTCCGCTTCGGTCGGCATATGGATGATCTGCGGCCCACTTATCTTGGGTCCCGCTTGCGCCTGCGGCGCGGGCTCAGTGGCCGGCGCTGCGGATTCGACCACCGCGGTCGTCTTCGGCGTCGAAACGGCGACTTCTTCCGGCTTTCGAAACGGTCTTTCACGCAGCGCAATCGCGCCGGAGACGCCGATCACGGCCAGCACCAGGAGAGTGGCCGTGACCACGCCGGCGTTGATCCTGCGGGCCGCGCGCGGCGGCCGGACGGCCTGTCCGAGCGGGCGTTCGATGTCGTTGCCGATGTCAGCCAAGCCGCATCCCCAGCCGCGGTTCCCCCGAATCAAACTGCCGAGGCCTTGCGGCCCCGGCAGCATTACATCGCTTCGATCAGGCGGCCAGACCTGTTTGCCCGGCCGATCGACGTTACTGGTTCAAAACAGCCTTGTCCGGATTCGGCGGGAACGCCGGATCGGTCTTCTCGCCGCGCAGCAACTGCTCGGCAAAGATAAGCTGCAGGTCGTCCTTCGGCTCCGGCGGCACATAGGCTGCCGAGCCCGAACCGGTATCGCCCTCGTCGGTACCCTTGATGTGGCCCTTGAGGTCCGACTCGCCGCGCGTCAGGTCCCTGCCCTGCAGTTCCGGCGGCAACGGCTGGTCGACCTTGATGTCGGGCGTGATGCCCTTGCCCTGGATCGACTTGCCGGACGGCGTGTAATAGAGCGCCGTCGTCAGGCGCAGCGCGCCGTTCTCGCCGAGCGGGACGATGGTCTGCACCGAACCCTTGCCGAAGGACTGCGTGCCGACCACCGTGGCGCGGCGCAGATCCTGCAGCGCGCCAGCGACGATTTCGGACGCACTGGCCGAGCCGCCATTGACGAGCACGACCAGCGGTTTGCCGTCGATGTCGTCGCCGGGCCGCGCGTCGAAGCGGGTGACGTCCTTCGGATCGCGGCCGCGTGTCGAGACGATCTCGCCACGGTTGAGGAAGGCGTCGGACACGCTCACCGCCTGATCGAGGAGGCCGCCCGGATTGAGGCGCAGATCGAGCACGTAGCCCTTGAGCTTTTCGTTCGGCACCTGCTTCTTGATGGTGTCGATGGCATTCTCGAGGTCATCATGGGTCTTTTCGGTGAAGGAGGTGATCTTCATGTAGCCGATGTCGTTCTCGACCCGGAACTTGACCGCCTTGACCTTGATGATGTCGCGCACCACCGTCAGCTCGATCGGCTTGTCGGCGCCCTGGCGCAGGATGGTGAGCTTGATCGGCGTGTTGACCAGCCCGCGCATCTTCTCGACCGCGTCGTTGAGGCTCAGGCCGCGAACCTCCTCGCCGTCGATCTTGGCAATATAATCGCCGGCAAGCACGCCCGCCTTGGCGGCCGGCGTATCGTCGATCGGCGTGATCACCTTGACCAGGTCGTTCTCCATCGTGACCTCGATGCCGAGGCCGCCGAACTCGCCCTTGGTCTGCACGCGCATGTCCTGCGCCTCTTCGGCGTTCATATACGAGGAGTGCGGGTCTAGCGACGTAAGCATGCCGTTGATGGCGTTTTCGACCAGCGACTTGTCGTCGGGCGGCGTCACATACTGCGCCCGCACCCGCTCGAAGATGTCACCGAAGATCGCCAGCTGCTTGTAGGTCTCGGAGCCCGCAGCGTTCGCCGTCGAGCCGGGCGCGCCATAGACCAGGCTCATCGCGGATGCGCCCATTAGCGCACCGGCAAACAGAAGCGACAGTTTCCGCATCATCTCACGTCCTTCCAGACAAACGGTCCGCCCACCATGGGGTCGGATCGACGGGTTTTCCATCCTTGCGGAACTCAACATAGAGCTCCGGCGTGGCATTTCCATTCTTCGATGCCGAGGTGCTCGCCACCCGGGCCTCTCCCATCGCGCCGACCGGCTCTCCTGCGAGCACCGACTGGCCAGACGCGACACTGATTCTGCTCATCCCCGCCAGAACGACATGATAGCCGTCACCCGCGTTCAGGATCAAGAGTTGACCATAGGAGCGAAAAGGTCCCGCATAAAGCACATTTCCGTCCGCCGGCGCGGTAACGATGGCTCCCGATTGTGTCGCAACCATGTCACCGAGCATCACTGCGCCGTTACCGTCGCTGGCCCCGAACCGCCGCTTGATCTTGCCGGTGACGGGCAGCGCGATCTGCCCCTGAAGCGCCGAAAACGGTGCGGCGGCGGTGAGCCGGTTGGCTTCCGGGACCGGCAGCGCCGCCAGTTCCGTCTGTGCCGGGCCCTCCTGTGTCGGGGCCTTGTCGGCATCCGCGGTCTTCTGCTCCGCTGCCTTCGCCGCATTCGCCGCCTTGCGGGCCTTGTCGGCCTCGAGCGAGGCGATCAGTTCCTTCAGGCTGCCGGCCTTGGCCGCCAATGCTGCGGATCGCTGCTTTTCCTCGGCCAGCGCCGTTTGCGTCTCGGCCTCAAGCCTCTGCTTGGCTTCAAGTAGCATGCCGAGCCGCTTCTTTTCCGCCGTCTGCTCGCCGACTGCCGCCGTCAGCCGCGCCCTCTCCGCCTCGATCGAGGCCGTCACCCGCGACTGCTCCTTGAGGTCCGCCACCAGTATCTCGGTCTGCTGGCGCAGTTCCGGCACCACGGCGCCGAGCAGGATGGCGCTGCGTACCGACGACAGCGCGTCTTCCGGCTTGACCAGGATGGCCGGCGGCGGATTGAGCCCCATGCGCTGCAGCGCGGCCAGCACCTCGGCCAGAACGTCGCGTCTAGCGGCCAGCGACGCGCGGATTTTCTGCTCCTCGCCTTTCAGCCCTTCCAGCTTGGCGCCAATGTCCTCGATGTCCTGACCAAGTTTCTGCTCGGTCATCGCCGACTGGATCAGCGCCGCGGTGATCGAGGCATGATCCTTCTTGACGGTCGCCATGTCGGCGGCGAGCTTGGCCAGCCGCTCGGACGAAAGCGTGATCTCCTTCGACACCCGTTCGTATTCGGCGCGGCTTTGGTCTGGATCAGGCGTCATGTCGAGCCTGTTCTGCGCCCGCGCGGCGCTGAACGACAGCACGAGCGCCGCCGCTGCCAAGCCGCAGCGTGCGCGCCAAAAGCCCGTTCGCGATTTCCAACCTTCAGACATTGAAGCCCGACTCTATGCGTGGCTTCGTTAACGAACCATCAACCATGTTCGAGAGCCCTGCCGACCGCAAACAGCCTCGTGACGCATTGAGGCGAAAATCCGGGCGGCTCACGCCAATCCACCGGTTTCGGGTGGGAACCTGCAAAGCTCACGAGCGATGATAGGGATGGCCGGACAGGATCGTGGCCGTCCGGTAAAGCTGCTCGCCCAACATGACACGGACTAGCTGGTGCGGCCATGTCAGCGCGCCGAACGACACCATCAGATCGGCCTGATCGCGCAGCGACTGGTCGTGACCGTCGGCACCGCCGATAGCGATGACAAGTGCCTTGCGGCCGCCATCACGCAACAGGCCGATGCGGCCGGCGAAATCCTCGGAGGAAAAGTTCTTGCCGCGTTCGTCGAGCAGCATCAGCGCAGTACCAGGCTGCAACTGCGTCTGCAGTTTCTGGCCTTCCTCGCGCCGGCGCTCGTTGGCGGTCTGGGCGCGGCCCTCCGGAATCTCGACAACACCTGAGAATTCGAGCCCCACGGCCTGCCCGCTCTTGGCGAAGCGCTCGAAATATCGGTCGGCGAGCTGCTTCTCGGGGCCGGCTTTCATCCGGCCCACGGCATGAACGGTAATTTTCATCCCTGCCTCGAAGAGCCGCTAATGCATGTCACCAAAAGTGGTCACCGGTTTTTGGAAACGACATGCATCAATCAAATTACGGCTCAGTGGAGGGTCTCTTCCTCGAGGTCCGGCGCTTGCCACATCTTTTCGAGATTGTAGAAGTCGCGGACTTCGGGACGGAAGACATGGACGATAATATCGCCCGAATCGATCAGGACCCAGTCGGCGCCGGCCAGTCCCTCGACGCGCGCCGTGCCGAGGCCGGCATCCTTGAGCGCCTTGAGGAGATGATCGGCGACAGCCGAGACATGACGGTGAGATCGGCCGGACGCGATGACCATATAGTCACCGAGGCTCGATTTTCCCTGAATGTCGATTGAGACGATGTTTTCGGCCTTGGAGTCTTCCAGACTGACAAGGACTGTGTTGATGGCGCGGGACACGGCGTCGTTTACGCTGATCCCGGCCGGCGAAGGCACGATGTCGGCCTTCTTCCGCAGTGCTGTTCTCAGTGTATTTCCTTTCGCAGCAAGAACAACCAAATCACCCTTCAAAGCAGGTGACACTCCTTAGATAGGCAGAGTTGGGTTGCAGTTTCAAGACGGCAACCCTGCCGTGGTCCACGAAGTGCCGTTTCTTCCGGTTCCGCAGAAGAAAAATCGGAACTCTTGCCGCCTTGCTGGGGTTATCGGCGCATTGACCAATCGGATTCCCGCCATGCCTATCGACCCTGAGAACGCCGTTGACACCGTGCAGGCCGGCCTTGCGCAGCTCAGCGCGCTGATCGTCTCGTACTCATTCTCGGCCATCGGCGCCGTCATCCTGCTGGTCCTCGGCTATATCGTCGCCGGCCTCGCGCAGCGCTCGATCTATGCCGGCCTCGGCCATATCCATGGCTTCGACGTGACGCTGCGCCACTTCTTCTCGAGGATCGCCCGCTACGCCATACTGATCCTCGTCGTTATCATGGTGCTCGGCCAGTTCGGCGTCCAGACGGCCTCGATCATTGCCGCCATCGGCGCCATCGGCTTGGCCATCGGCCTGGCGCTGCAGGGCACGCTGCAGAACATTGCCGCCGGCATCATGCTGCTGGCGCTACGGCCATTCCGCATCGGCGAATATGTCGAGGTCGGCGCCATCGCCGGGACCATCGAGGAAGTCGGCCTGTTCGCCACCACGCTGAGAACGGTCGAGGGCGTCTACGTCCTCGCCCCCAATTCGACGCTGTGGAACCAGCCTGTCCGCAACTATACACGCAACGGTGCCCGCCGTGGCGACATCACGCTGACCATCGGTTCCTGGAACGATATCGATCTCGCGCAGAAGACCATGCTTGGCGTCGCCGCCGCCGAGCGGCGCGTCAGGCGGGAGCCGGCGCCGATTGCGTTTGTGGCGACCGTCGGCGACAGCAACGTCGCCATCACCTTACGCTACTGGACCTCGGCTGCGGATTTCTTCGCCACCCAGATCGATCTCACCAAACGCGCCAAGCAGGCTTTCGACAGCGAGGGCATTTCGATACCCGCGCCACCACCGGAAGCGCCACGACAGGAAACCGCCACCAGACAGTGAGATGATCAATTCCCAGCGTAGGCCTATTTGTCCGCGCGGCGCTGTTCTTCGGACGGAAAGGCAAGATCCACCGGCAACGGCGCCTGCGCGCTCATCGGCGCGAAATTGCCGGTCTCGGCGGCGGGAACAGGCGCCATCGCCACCACACGCCACAGCACGAACAGGCAGAAGGCAGCGGCAATGACGATGGCCACATAGATGAAGGCCTGGGTTCCATAGACAGCGGAAAGCCCGGTCACGATGCCGGGCACGATGAAGCCGGACAGCGACCATGCAAACAGAAGCGAGCTGGACAGCGCCACCATGTCGTCCTTGCCGGCGCGGTCGGCGGCATGCGCGCTGGCCAGCGAATAGATCGATTCCGACGCGCCGTCCCAGACCACATAGATGACGACCAGCGCCGCCAGCGCACCGCCGTCGAAGCCCAGCGCGAACAGGCCCGCCACCAAGGCAAGCGCCGAAGCGGCGACCAGCACAAAGCGCCGGTCGGTGCGGTCGGAAATCCATCCGAGCGGGATTTGCAGGATCAATGTGCCGACCGGCATCGCCGACAAAAGCAGTGCCACATCTGCCTGGCTGTAGCCCTTGGCCGTGGCATGGATCGGCGCGAAGCCCGAAATCGTCATCGACAGGCCGCCGACGGCAAGCATGCCGGCGACGCCGACCGGCGAAATCCGCCAGGCCCGGCCAAGCGCGACGGACGCCGCCTGCGGCGGCGGTGGCTGGGCGAGCCGCGTCAGCCCGACGGGGAGGATCGACAGCGCGGTGAAGGCGATGCCGATCAGCGGCGCGTCCGCAGCCCTTACATCGATCAGCGCCAGTGTGGCGTAGCCGACACCGAGCCCAGCGACATAGGCGACGTAGAAGAAGGCCATGACCCTGCCGCGTATGGCGTTGGCAATGACGTCGTTCAGCCAGCTTTGCGCGACGATGAACAAGCCGCATATGGCAAAGCCATAGAGCGCGCGTGCCGCGATCCACGACAGCGGGTGCGGCCCGGCTCCGACAGCGGCGTTCGACAGCACAATCAACGCCGACAGCACCATGAACGCGCGAGCATGGCCGACGCGCCGCACCAGCGGACCGGTCAGGATGCAGCCTGCCAGGCCGCCGGCCGAAAGGCCGGTGACGATCAGCCCGGCCCAGGTCGGATCGAAGCCCTCGGCGCCGAGCCGGACCGGGATATAGGCGAACATCAGTCCGTTACCGACCGCAACCAGCGCCATCGACAGGACGACGCTGGCGATGGCGATCGCCGGGGTTGGCGGGCTGCCTTGCGCCGGATCGCGTCTGGTCTGGTTTTGCTCGAGAATCGCCATGCGCGCGCAGGATCGCCCACGGATCGGGGAAAAGCAGCCGCAAATGCGACATGGCCGGACTTGCCTCCTCTGCTTGTGGAGAAGGGAGGTCCGTGCAGGCTCAGCCCTTCGCCATGTTGCGGATCGCGGTCGACGACAGCGACGAGCGCGGGCCGTGGATGAAGGTCCAGGCCGGCGCCTTCATGCGGGCGAGCCGCGGCGCGTCGCCCTCGTCGACACGTGCATAATCGAAGGTCTTGGCAACGACCGAGGACAGGAAGGACAGCGTCGCGCCAGGGCGGTCGATCACCGCGATCGGGATCGTCATGACGATCTGGCGCCAGCGCTGCCAGCGGTGGAAGTCGCGCAGACTGTCGGCGCCCATGATCCAGACGAAGTCGACGCCGGGATTGCGCGCCTTGACTAGCGCCAGCGTGTCGGCGGTGAAGCGGACGTGATGCGCGGCCTCGAAGGCGGTGACCTTGATCTTCGGGTTCCTGGCGATCTGCTCGGATAGGCGGAGCCGCTCAGTCAGCGGCGTCAGTTCCCGCTTGTTCTTGAGCGGATTGCCGGGCGTCACCATCCACCACAACTGATCGAGCGCCAGACGTCTGAGCGCGATCTCGGCGACCAGGCCATGGCCGGCATGGGCGGGATTGAACGAGCCGCCGAACAGCCCGACGGCCAGGCCCTTTTCGGCATGCGGCATTTTGAGGTAGCGGGAGGGAGCGGGATGCTCGGGCGAGGAAAGCATGCGTCAGGCGCCCCCCTCTGTCCTGCCGGACATCTCCCCCTCAAGGGGGGAGATTGGCGGCTTCATCGCAGGCGCAAATCTTGCAGCACCGGCGATTGGCGAAATCAGAAATGACAGGCAATCTCCCCCCTTGAGGGGGAGATGTCCGGCAGGACAGAGGGGGGTGGCTGGGCGCAAAGCTTCAGGTTCTTCGAGCAAGTAGCGTCAAGGCCGCACCTGTCCCGTTCCGCGCACGCGGTATTTGAACGAGGTCAATTGCTCGACACCGACCGGGCCGCGCGCATGCATTTTGCCGGTGGCGATGCCGATCTCGGCGCCCATGCCGAATTCGCCGCCATCGGCGAATTGAGTCGAGGCATTGTGCAGAAGGATCGCCGAATCAATCTCGTTGAAGAAACGTTCGACTGCACCGGCATCCTCGGCGACGATCGCCTCGGTGTGGTGCGAGGAGAACGTCTCGACATGCTCGATCGCGCCCGCAACGCCATCGACCAGCCTCACTGCGATGATCGCGTCGAGATATTCGGTAATCCAGTCGGCGTCGGTCGCCGGCTGGGCGTCGGCAAACACTTTCAGCACCTCGGCGTCGGCGTGGATTGCGCATCCAGCCGCGCGCAACGCGTCAAGGATCGGCACCAGATGGGTGGAAGCGACGGCACGGTCGACCAAAAGCGTTTCGGCCGCACCACAGACACCGGTGCGCCGCATCTTCGCATTGACGGCGATCTTGACCGCCATGTCGAGATCGGCCGAACGGTCGACATAGAGATGGCAGATGCCTTCGAGATGGGCAAAGACCGGCACCCGAGCTTCGTTCTGCACACGCTCGACCAGGCTGCGACCACCGCGCGGAATGATCACGTCGAGATTGCCGCCGAGGCCCTTCAGCATTTCGCCGACGGCGGCGCGGTCGGTGGTCGGCACCAGCTGGATGGCGTCCTGCGGCAGACCGGCCGTCTTCAGCCCCTCGACCAGGCAGGCATGGATCGCCGCCGAGGAGTTGAGCGAATCCGAGCCGCCGCGCAGGATCACCGGATTGCCGGCTTTCAGGCAAAGTGCGCCGGCATCGGCCGTCACGTTCGGCCGGCTCTCATAGATGACGCCAACGACGCCGAGCGGCGTGCGAACGCGTTCGATATGCAGCCCGTTCGGGCGGTCCCATTCGGCAATGACATCGCCGACCGGATCACTGAGTTCGGCGATCTCGCGGATGCCGTCAGCCATGGCGCGGATGCGGGCGGCATCGAGCTTCAGCCGGTCCATGAAGGAGGCGGAAAGCCCCGACTCATGGCCATTCGAGATGTCGATGGCGTTGGCGTCGAGAATATCCTGCTCGCGACGGACAATCGCCTCCGCCATGGCGACAAGCGCGGCGTTCTTGGCGGCGGTCGTGGCGATGGCCAGCGGTCGGGCGGCAGCGCGCGCCCTGCGGCCTATCCGTGCCATCAAACTGGCTACATCATCGCCTTGGTGTTTGTTCAGCATTTGACCGATCCAGTGAAGCTGGTGGATTTACACGCGGCCGGCCTTCGCGGCAATGGCCGTAAATTTGAGGAAGCAGAATGAAGAGAGTCATAATCCTCGTTGCTCTCGGCGCGATGCTCATACCAACAGGCCTCCGTGCCGCCGACTACTGCGACGACAAGTTTGAACCCGGCGAGAGCCCCGACGGCAAGGCCATGACTATGGTAAGCTCGATGATGTCCCTCGCACTTGCTGAGCGCTATTGCGGCGCGTCACCGACACCGCTTTCCCAGATCGACGTCGTTATTGAAGAGCTGCATGGATGTGGGCCGCGCTCTCGGCTTGAGGCAGAATTCAAAAAAAGGATGGAAGAGGAAAAAGGGGCAGAAGCAATGACGACTGACGCGCTCATCCGTGATCTCGTCGTCGGAGACGACAAGGATGTTCCCCAAGCCGAAGTGGATCGACGTGCCAGGGCTGGCATCGAAGCGGAGTTGGGAGGTTGCAGCGAGCTTCTGAAGATATACCAGGACTTTCAGGATCGATATCGCAACCCACCCAAATGGCCGCGTGAGCCTGACCAGTAGCGCGCCGTCAATGGCGGGCCGCATCTCCGTCGGCCGCGCCGCTCACCACAAGGTCGTCGCGGTGGATCATCGCCGATCGCGCTTCGTAGCCAAGCACCGTTTCGATCTCGGCTGTCTTCAAGCCAGCGATCCTTACGGCATCGGCGGCATCGTAGGCAACCAGTCCGCGCGCGATCTCGCGGCCCTCGGGCGACAGGATCGCCACCGTGTCGCCGCGCGAGAAATTGCCGCTGACCAGCTTGACGCCGGCCGGCAGCAGCGACTTGCCCGACAGCAGCGCACCGATGGCGCCGGCGTCGACAGTCAGCCGGCCAGCCGGCTCGAGCTGCCCGGCGATCCATGTTTTGTAGCCCTTGACCGGATTGGCGCTCGGACGGAAGAAAGTCGCCCGCTCGCCCCGCTCGATCGCCATCAGCGGCGACAGTCTCGTGCCTGATGTGATGATCATGGCGGTGCCGGCGGCGGTGGCGATCTTGCCGGCGTCGAGTTTTGTCCGCATGCCGCCGCGCGACAATTCGGACGCCGCCGCACCGGCCATTGCCTCGATATCAGGGGTGATGCGGTCGACGACCGGAATGAACTTTGCGCCAGGGTCTTTGGCCGGCGGCGCCGTATACAGCCCGTCAATGTCGGAGAGCAGCACCAGGAGGTCGGCGCCCATCATCGTTGCGACGCGCGCCGCCAGCCGATCATTGTCGCCATAGCGGATTTCGGAGGTCGCCACCGTGTCGTTCTCGTTGATGACCGGCACCGCCTTCATCTTGAGCAGCGTCGAGATCGTCGCCCGCGCATTGAGATAGCGGCGGCGCTCTTCGGTGTCGCCGAGCGTCAGCAGGATCTGGCCCGATTTCAGGCCGCCCTTGCCGAGCGCATCCGACCAGGCGCCAGCCAGCGCAATCTGCCCGACGGCAGCCGCCGCCTGGCTCTCCTCGAGCTTCAGTGCCCGCTTGCCGAGGCCGAGAATGGTGCGGCCCAGCGCAATCGCGCCGGACGACACGACGAGGATCTCGGCGCCGCCTTCAGCCAGCACGGCGATGTCGTCGGCAAGCGAGGCCAGCCAGTCGCGCTTCAGGCCGGTCGTGCGGTCGACAAGCAGCGCCGAGCCTATCTTGACGGTAATGCGCCGGTATTTTCTCAGCGACTGCGCGGCCATCGCTATTTGTTCCAGCGCGTCTCGACCGGCGTGGCGACAGCTTCGCGGGCCTCGGCCACCACCGTCATCAGCGCGCGCAAAACGGCTTCGACGCCTTCGCCAGTGACCGCGGACAAAAGCATCGGCGCGCGGCCGGCGGCGCGTTTCAGCGACGCGACCTTCTTCTTGCGGGCGTCGGCATCGAGCGTGTCAACTTGGGAAAGTGCGACGATCTCGACCTTCTCGACCAGCCCATGGCCATAGGCGTCGAGTTCGGTGCGCACGGTTTTGTAGGCCTTCCCCGGATTTTCTTCCTGCGCGGAGACGAGGTGCAGAAGGACGCGCGTGCGTTCGACATGCCCGAGGAAACGGTCGCCGATGCCGACGCCTTCATGCGCGCCTTCGATCAGCCCGGGAACGTCGGCGATGACGAACTCGCGCCCGTCGATGCGGGCCACACCGAGACCCGGATGCAGCGTGGTGAAGGGATAATCGGCGATCTTCGGCTTGGCCGCGGTCACGGCGGCCAGAAAAGTCGACTTGCCGGCATTGGGCAGCCCGACCAGACCGGCGTCGGCGATCAGCTTGAGCCTGAGCCAGATGTTGAGCTCTTCGCCCGGCAGTCCGGGGTTGGCGCGGCGCGGCGCCTGGTTGGTCGAGGTCTTGAAATGCTGGTTGCCGAAGCCGCCATTGCCGCCCTTGGCCAGCAGGTAGCGTTGGCCGACGACGGTCATGTCGCAGATCAGCGTCTCATTGTCCTCGGCAAAGACCTGCGTTCCCGCCGGCACTTTCAGCGTGACGTCGGCGCCCTTGGCGCCGGTCATGTTGCGGCCCATGCCGTGCGTACCGGTCTTGGCGTTGAAATGCTGCTGATAGCGATAGTCGATCAGCGTGTTCAGCCCATTGACCGCCTCCACCCAGACATCGCCGCCACGGCCGCCGTCGCCGCCATCGGGACCGCCGAACTCGATGAACTTTTCGCGCCGGAACGACACCGATCCGGCGCCGCCGTCGCCGGAGCGGATATAAACCTTGGCTTGATCGAGAAATTTCATCGGATTGCTGAGTTTCTGCTATTGGCCTTGCGGCATTGCTCTAAACCTTCGGCACTGCTCTAAACCAAGGCGGGGCGAAGGGCGAGGCTGTTTATGAACATGGCCGGAGTCGCAATGAAGCTCGTAACCTACAACATCCACTACGGCGTCGGTCTCGACGGACGCTACGATGTCGGCCGCATTGCCGACGCCGTGCGCGGCGCCGACGTGATCGCGCTGCAGGAGGTCTCGCGCAACAACCCCAACAATGGCGGCCGCGACATGGTGGCCGAGCTCGGCGAGGCGCTGCCCGAATACTTCGCCGTCTACGGCAGCAATTTCGAGGCCAATGTCGGCTCGCGCCTGGAAAACGGCCGCGCCATCACCACCACCTTCCAACTCGGCAATATGGTGCTGTCGAAGACGCCTGTTCATTTGTCGCGCAATCTCCTCTTGCCGCGCAGCCGCAGTTTCGAAGTGATGAACTTCCAGCGCGGCGCGCTGGAGGCGCTGATCGAGACGCCGCTTGGTTTCATCCGCTTCTATTCCACCCATCTCGATCATTGCAGCCCGGTCGAACGCTTGAGCCAGCTCCGGTTTCTGCGCCAGCGCCTGTTGAACTATGCAATCGAAGGCGGCGCGCTGTCCGGCGTCGCCGAGGTCGGCCTGCCGGACCTGCCTTGTCCCGAAGCCTTCGTCGTCATGGGCGACTTCAACATGCTGGCCGGATCGCCGGAATATGTCGAACTCGCAGGCCGCCCGGATCACGAGTTCGGCATGCCTGTGACAGCCGACCTTGCCGTCGATGCCGCCCTGCGCCTTGCGACCGCAGACGCCGATCTCGTCACCTGGGTCGACCCAAAGCGGCCGGACGATGCCAGCCGCCACAAGCGCATCGACTATGTCTTCACCAGCGCCTCGCTCGCCAAATCGCTGAAGCGCCTGTGGGTCGACCGGCAAGCGGTCGGCTCGGACCACCTGCCGGTCTGGGTCGAGATGGCCTGATCCGGAGTTTGGTTCGCAACTGACTTTCGAATTCACAATGATCCTTTCGGAACCTTTGGTTCGAGGCCATGCGCCGAGGTGTGTTGAGATTCAGGTCAGGCCGAGTCGAAAATGACGGTTT
Source organism: Mesorhizobium sp. M6A.T.Cr.TU.017.01.1.1 (assembly GCF_004023115.1). Classification (NCBI taxonomy): domain Bacteria; kingdom Pseudomonadati; phylum Pseudomonadota; class Alphaproteobacteria; order Hyphomicrobiales; family Phyllobacteriaceae; genus Mesorhizobium; species Mesorhizobium sp. M6A.T.Cr.TU.017.01.1.1. Next base: position 12,127 of record NZ_RZTA01000092.1, on the reverse strand, counting down.
CCGAGAACCGGAGCGGAGCGTACTCAAGTACGTGAGCACCGGAAGCGCAGGAAACCGCCATTTGCAGGCCGGCCTCACCTGAATATCGACACCCCTAGAAATGCACCCAGTTCCGCAGGCTCGTCCAGGTCTTGCGGTCGAGACGGTAGCGCTCGACCGGCACCTGGCCAGCGACGATCGAGTTCAGCATGCCCTGGCCGGCATACTGGAAACCGCATTTGTGGATGACCCGGCGCGAGGCTGGATTGATGACCCGCGTCGAGGCGTGCAGCACCTGAATCGCCGTCTTCTGGAAGGCCAGGTCGACCAGCGCGTGTGCTGCCTCCGTCGCATAGCCGCGCTTCCAGTAGGGCTCGCCGATCCAGTAGCCAAGCTCCAGCCCGCGATCGGTGGTGTTGAGGCCGGCGCAGCCGACGAAGGTTTCTGTACCGGCCAGCGTCAAGGCATAGGCAATCCCGGCCCGGCGCGATGCCGTCATCGCAAGGAAGGCGCGTGCCTCGGCCTCACCATAGGGGTGCGGCATGCGGGCAAGCATTTCGGCGACATGGCGGTTGTCGGCGAGCACCACCAATTGCTCGATATCGCTTTCGCGCGGCGCCCGCAGGACCAGCCGCTCGGTCATCACGACCGGGCAATCTATCGCGTAACTTTCACCGTCTGTGTCTTCCGCTTCGGCAACCATGTCAGTCCTCCAGGCACAAGAAAAAGGGGAGATGGAAACCCATCTCCCCTGATCCATTTCCTGGCTTGGCCAGACACCGGTTCCCGAGATGGGTGCCGGTGTTCTCGTACGGAACCGGCTACTCCGCGGCCTTCGTCATCGGGTTCACCGATACGTAGGTTCGGCCATTGGCTTTTTTGTTGAAGGTGACTGCGCCAGCTTCGAGCGCAAACAGCGTGTGATCCGTGCCAATGCCTACATTGACGCCGGGATGCCACGTCGTGCCGCGCTGACGAATAATGATGTTGCCCGGAATCACGGCTTCGCCGCCGAACTTCTTCACGCCGAGCCGCTTGGAATGGGAGTCGCGACCATTGCGCGACGAACCGCCAGCTTTCTTGTGTGCCATCTAACTAACTCCGATGCGCCGCAAGGGCGCTTAAAAGGTCTTATGAACGCGTTCGCGTTCCGTTTCAAGTCCGATCCGGCGACGATTGCGCCGGCTCGCTTTACTTCTTCGCCAGTTCCTTGGCCTGCTCGCGCCAGTCCGTGATCTGGTCGGCGCTGAACGGCATATGCTCGTCGATCTTGGCGACATCCTTGTCGGACAGCTTGGCGATCTGGGCAAAGGTCGTGATGCCCTGCTCGTTCAGCTGGCCGGCCGCAACCGGGCCGATGCCCTTGATCACGGTCAGGTCGTCCGGTTCGCCCTTCGGCGCCTTGAACAGCGGAGCGGCGGTTTCGGTTGCCTTCGCCTCGGTTGCCTTGGCCTCGGTTTCCTTCGGCGTAGCCTCTGCCTTGGCTTCCTTCTTCGGAGCAGCCTTCGCTTCGGTCTTGGCCGCGGCCTTCTTCGTCGGCTTGGCACCATCCAGCAGGATCTCGGCGATCCGCACGGTGGTCAAAAGCTGGCGATGGCCGATCTTGCGGCGCGAATTCTGCCGGCGGCGCTTCTTGAAGGCGATGACGGTGCGGTTCTTGCCCTGTTCGACGACTTCGGCGGTGACCAAGGCGCCGTCGACGAACGGTGCGCCGAACGTCACATTTTCGCCCTCGCCATGCGCGAGCACGTGGCCGATCTCGACGATATCGCCGACCTGGCCTTCGACTTTTTCGATCTTCAGAAGATCGTTGGCGGCGACGCGATACTGCTTGCCGCCCGTTTTGATGACTGCGAACATTTTTTGCCTTTCGCTGTTCGGTCGGCCTTGATGAACCGCTTCAGGCGGTTCGGCCGTCTTTTTGTCAGTCTGCGGGTTCAAAAAACAAGCGGCGCGGAAGAACCCTCCACGCCGATTGCGCGCTGTCCCTAACCGAAGGTTGAGCGCGAGTCAAGGCTAGCAGCCAGCTGGTGAGCCGCGAATGCGTTCAAGCCAAGCCGACAACACAGAGCCGGGGCGGCAAGCCTGACAAGAAGGCGGATCGTCGGGCAGATTGGCCCTTGTAACCTGTCCGCCCAGCCGTTATCTAGTGCGCCGCGCCGGCAACGGCGGACCATGACCGCGGAGAGGTGGCAGAGTGGTCGAATGCACCGCACTCGAAATGCGGCATGGGTGCAAGCCCATCGGGGGTTCGAATCCCTCCCTCTCCGCCATATGGCATTGTTTACATTAATAAAAATCAAAGAATAGGTTGCGCGCCGCCATAAAGCCCGCCTACCGAGAACGGCGTATTCGCGGCACGTCAGCTTACGACACAAATATGCGGGGTTCATGCCTCGACCTGATAGATGGCAGAGATCAACTTCGGCCTCGCTAAGCGAAGTCGTGGGGTTCATGCGACAGCGGAATGAGGGTACGCGACTAGCCCCCGTGCCGGGTCAACCTCGCCGTCGGGAAGTACCGATCGGTGCGGACCCAAGCGGATTCACGCTTGTCGGCAGCGGACGCCGGCGGTGGCGGTCAGCACCCGAGCAGGCTCCCCATTGTTGACGTCCGCTGCGCATCTGCGGCGACCGTCGCCATGTCCTCTGCTCCCGGGTTGACGGTGGTGTAGACGAGGAGCACTCTCGAATGTCAGCAGATGTGGTCAGGTTGAGTGTCGGCGAGTAGCAGAGGTTCAGCAACAATGACTTTGAGGCGAACCAGAGCTTACGCCGCATCCGGCCTGGTTCTAGCGGTTTGCAATATGTTTGCTTGGCAGAACGCCACTGCTGCTCACAATTGCCACGCAGCCGCGACGCCTGGCGTCAATTGGCACGAGTGTGACAAGAAGCTTCTCATCCTAGAAGGACAGGACCTGAGCGGGGCGAACCTGTTCGGTGTTGATTTCACTTCGACCGACCTCAGGAACAGCAATCTCCTTGGGGCAAATCTTGAGAAGGCAACGCTTGTGCGTGCTTCCCTGGCCGACTCGACCGCCAAAGGCGCCCGGTTCGACAGAATCGAGGCCTACAGGACCGACTTCAGCCGTATGGACGCGCAGGGCGCTGTGTTTGCGAGCGCGGAAATGCAGCGCTCGAATTTCCAGGACGCCAATCTGACCAACGTTGATTTCACAAAGGCAGAATTGGGGCGTGCGCAGTTCCATAACGCCGATATCAGCGGCAGCCGCTTCTCGTTTGCCAATCTCGCACGGGCGGATTTCCGAGGAGCGACGTTCACCGCGTCGATAGACTTTGACCGCGCCTTTTTCTTTCTGACCCGTATCGAGGGCGTCGACCTTTCCAATTCGGCGGGTCTGTCCCAGTGGCAGCTCAACATGGCTTGCGGAGACGCCCGGACCGAGTTGCCTTCTGGCTTGACGAGGCCTGAAGATTGGCCCTGTCAATTCCAGCAGGAATAGTTGTCGGCAAGCGAACTGCGGCAATGCTGCACCCGACAGGATTCGAACCTTTCGGCAAGCCGCCTAACCCGAATGCCCTGCCGTTCCCGAGCGGTTGGGTTTTGCGTCTCGACATGCATGAACTCGTGCTTTCCGCATTGTTCGCAGAGGTGGCTAGTCCACCTCCTGCTCAGAAGGAAGGATCATAGCATGAGTGACATACTGATCCGCCGTCCGGATGCGATGGAGCCCGTCACGCGCCCCGGCATTATACGCCATCGGTGCCAGCATCCCGGCTGCGCCAAGAATGCGGGATGGAGCTTTGCCAAGCCGAGGCAGACGCCGCACTGGCTCTGTTTCGAGCACCGCGCCAACGCCGAGCGATATCTGTGAGGAAACCTTAATGCCCAGACAGTTGGACCCCTCCCTCTCCGCCAGTTCCGCCGAGTCTACGCTATTCTGCGAATAACTGCCCAATCACCGCATCTAGCCGAACGAGCTTCTGCGGGACTTGACTTGAGCGGACACGACTCGCCTCAGATCATTCTTAATGCCGAACTTAATGCGGATTAGGGCGAGGCCGCGATCTGAGGAGCAACCATCATGAGCATAGCGAGCGACGCCCGCTTCTGGGACCGCAGTTCACGGAAATACGCCATGGGCGCGATTGCGGATCAGGCCGGATATGAGCGCACGCTGGACCGGACCCGCGCCCTGTTGGGACCAGGCGACAGGGTGCTGGAGCTGGGTTGCGGAACAGGAACAACCGCGCTCCGGCTCGCGGGCGATGTTCAAAACTATCTTGCGACGGATATTTCCGCCGGAATGATCGCGATTGCCAACGAGAGACACGCCGCTGGCCCCATCCCGGCGCTTGTCTTCCGCACCGCGACCGTAGACGCGCTTGCGCCTGACGACGAGCAGTTTAACGCGGTTCTGGGATTCAACTATCTCCATATGGTCCGCGACCTGCCTGGCACTCTGCGCCGCATCCACGCCTTACTTGCAGCGGAGGGCTTGTTCATCTCCAAGACACCCTGCGTCGGCGATATGAACCCACTCATCCGGCTTGCCTTGCTGCCCGCAATGCGCGCGATCGGCAAAGCACCCTATGCAGGCGTCTTTCGGGCGGCAGACCTGAGCCAGCATATCTGTGCCGCGGGCTTCGACGTTCTTGCCACCGAAAGCCACGCAACGAAGGGCAGCGACAACCGCCCTTACATCGTGGCTCGCAAGAGGACGTGAATGGGCCGAGGCAGCAGCGTATCGGTTAAGGCTGCTGGATTGCTGCGAGCTTCCAGTCGCCACCGTTCTGACGTGTGAAGGTCCACAGTTCGGTCGTTTCCGTCGGCCGACCGGCTTCGCCCGCGACGATCTTGCCGCTGGCGCGATCGCGCATCACGTCGAGAGACTCGTAGCGCAGCGCAGCCGTCGCGTAGTCGCGATCGTCTTCCCGCCAGCTCTCCGCAATATCGGCCTCCAACAGGCTGACGTCAGACACGTCGTTCCTGATGCCCTTTTTGGCATTATCGGCAAGTTCCTCGGACAGGTACGACACCATCTCGGGGGTCGCCAGCCGGCGCAGGCCAGCATGATCTTCGCGTCCGAACGCTTCCTGAACCTCCGTCAACCGTTGCTGGAATGTGTCGAGGTCGGCCGGCGTCATTGTGATTTCATCGGAGGCTTGAGCCGTCCGGCCAAATCCAGACCCGATGCCTGGAATGGGGAAAGACGACACGTTGCCCGTCTCGGGCTGGCCTGCCGCGTTTCGCCCGAAGTTGCCCATGCTCCGCGGAACACCGGCCATGGCGGGCGCTTGGTTGCGTGCCGATTGCGACCGGAAAAAGCGGATGGCCAACATGATCGCGCCGCCGATCAGCAGACCTTGAAGCAGCAGGCCCAACATGCCAGCCAAGCCGCCGAACCCTTGACCCAAAAGAAGTCCGATCAGACCGCCGAGCAGCAGGCCACGCATCATCGAACCGCCGAGGCCGCTGAAGATCCCTGGTCGTTGGGATGCCGGCGTCTGGCGGGCCGCATTGTTCGTCGCGGGCGTCATCGAGCGCTCGACCGGCGCGGCCGGCTGTGGCGCCGTCCTCGTCGGCGGGACCGACTGGAAAGTGCGCGTGCCGCGGCTGCCGAAGCTGCCGCCACGGCGCGCCTCGGCGTAATCGGCCGTGACCATGGAAAGTGCCAGGAACAGTCCTGCAAACAAAACTGCAAACCGGCTCGAACGCGAAATCATCATAGCAAACCCTTAAGCGACACTCTTGCCGCTCATATGGGGTGCGCCGATCGAAATATCAGTGACCCGCACCAGCCATTGAGGAGAATTCCGTTACCGCCTCTCCACCAGGCACGGCAGCTGACGTGATCCTTCTGCTAAATTGTGCGTTGTTGCCTGAGGGCACGCCGAGGGAGACGAACAATGTTTGCAGGTTTCAGCGCCACCAGCTTGCAACTGGACGAGACGACCATTTTCGCAAGGGTCGGCGGAACGGGTCCGCCGCTGCTGCTACTTCATGGTTTTCCCGAGACACATCTGATGTGGAGAGATATCGCCACAGCATTGGCGCCCCGCTTTACGGTGATCGCCGCCGATCTTCGAGGCTACGGGCAAAGCGGGTGTCCGATTTCCTCTGCCGATCATAGTCCATACGCCAAACGCGCCATGGCCGGCGACATGGTTCAAGTCATGAAGCGGCTGGGGTTTGAGCAGTTCATGGTTGCCGGACATGATCGCGGCGGGCGGGTCGCCTATCGCCTGGCGCTCGACCATCCCGGCGAAATCTCCAAAGTCGCCGTCCTCGACGTCATCCCCACCGCCGCCGCGTGGGATAGGGCGGACGCCAGGCTGGCTCTGAGCTTCTGGCCCTGGAGCCTTCTTGCGCAACCGGAGCCTCTGCCGGAGCGACTGATAGGCGCGGCGCCCGATGCCATCGTCGACAATGCGATTGTGCAGTGGGAGTCGCCGGCAGAAATGTTCTCTGCGGAGGTCAGGGACGCCTATGTCGATGCGCTTCGCGATGCCGTTCATGTTCATGCGATATGCGAAGAGTATCGGGCCGCTGCCATGATCGATCGTGAACATGACGCGCTGGACCAGGCAAACGGTCGTCGCATCGAGTGTCCGCTCCTGGCGCTATGGAGTAGCGAAGGCGCCGTGGAGAACTGGTATGCGGAGGAAGGCGGGCCGCTGGCTATTTGGAGAAAATGGGCCGACAGCGTTGAAGGAAGCCCTGTCCCAGGCGGGCACTTCTTTCCAGAAGAGCATCCTCACCAGACCGCAGCGGCTCTCTCGAAATTCTTCGAGGATAATAGGGGGAATGACGCGTCGAACAGAGTATTGTAGACGTCATATGCGTCCGTTACTCAGAACCTCGGGAGCGCTCCGCGGCTCGAGATCGAGAACCCTCTGATATTCGCCCGTCGGCGTCAAACCTGCTTGATAAAAAATGAAGGCGATCACTGCAGCCACGCTTCTGATAGGCAGCTTCGTATTTGTCGGAGGTTGCGCATCGCCCTTCCACGCATCTTTCGATGCCGCGAAATACGACAAGATGAGCTGTGTCGAACTCAACGTAGCCATGGGCGAAGTTTCCAAGGAGATGTCGGCGACAGCGATCACCCGGGGCAAAGTCGCGAAAACCAATATTCCGGATTGGCTATGGGGAGCCCGGCGTGTCGCCTCTACCGTCACTGCCCGCCAGAGCGCGAGAATCGAGCGCTTGCGGCAGCAGGAGGCTGCGATCGCGGCGGTGAGACGAAGCAAGTGCTGATTGCGGCGCCGGAGTGGTCTGGTGGCTGTCGGCATGATCGCGTTGATACAGCCCTCAGCCCGATGCCCCGGATTGGTGCGCGGCGATCGCGCTCAGAAAAATCTGACCGAATTCCCTAAGCTTCGCGGCGCCGACACCGTTGACTGCGGCGAAGGCGTCGAGGTCGCGCGGGCAGCGTTCGGCCATGTCGATCAGTGTGCGATCGGAGAAGATCACGAAGGCCGGCACCTGGCGCTCCCGGGCAAGACGCAGCCGTACCGCCTTGAGCGTGGCCAACAGCGCGGAATCCAGCCCTTCCGTGCCCGCGATAGCATCCGGGGTGGGACGTGTCTTACCGCGCGATGCGCGGCTCCGCACCTCGACGCGATACCGGAACGGCACATCGCCACGGGCCAGATCACGGCCCTTTTCGGCGATGGCGAGGCCGCCATGGCCGGCTGAATCCAATGTCAGAAACCCTCCCGCGACGAGCTGGCGGATGAGCGACAGCCACACATCCTTCTTGTGCGCCACACCGGTCCCGAAGCTGGCAAGCCTGTGATGGTTCTTGGCCAGGACCTTCTCGGTTTCGTGGCCGAGCAGAACATCGACGACATGGGCAGCACCAAAGCGCTCGCCGGTCTGGGCGATGGCCGCGAGGATGATCCGTGCCTCCGCCTCGCCATCCGCATGCGGCGTCTGGTCAAGGCAATTGTCGCAATTGCCGCAAGGCATTGCTGTTTCGCCGAAGTAGCCAAGCAGGATCTGGCGGCGGCACTGGGCCGTTTCGCAATAGCCGATCAGCGTATCGAGGCGGCCATGCGCGCGCCTTTTATGCTCCGCCGGTGCGTCCTCGTCTTCGATGAAAAGCCGGCGCATGCGGATATCGCCGAGACCGAAGAGCATATGTGCCTCGGCAGCCCGCCCGTCGCGGCCCGCGCGCCCAATTTCCTGATAGTACGCTTCGAGGCTGCCGGGCAGATCGGTATGGAAGACATAGGCGACGTCAGGCTTGTCGATCCCCATGCCGAAGGCGATGGTCGCCACCATCACCACGCCGGACAAGGTCATGAAAGCGTTTTGATTTGCTTCACGCGCGTCCTTGCTCATGCCGGCGTGGTAGGCCAGCGCGCGCACGCCGTTCTTCTCGAGGAACGCCGCCATCTCCTCGGTCTTCTTGCGCGACAGGCAATAGACGATCCCGCTGCGGCCGGCATGACGCTCTACGAAGCTCAGCAATTGGCGCTTGCCGTCCTGCTTGGGCTCGATGCCAAGCTTGATGTTCGGCCGGTCGAAACCCAGCACCAGGGTTTCGACGCGCCCGGCGAACAGCTGCGCAGCGATGTCGGTGCGTGTCGCCTCGTCCGCTGTCGCCGTCAGCGCAATGATCGGCACGTCAGGGAAAATGTCGCGCAGCCGCGACAACTCCTCGTATTCGCGCCGGAACGCCGGGCCCCATTGCGAGATGCAATGCGCCTCGTCGACAGCTATCAGCCGGATGTCGAGCCTGGCCAGTGCCTCGAGCATCCGCGCGGTCATGAGCCGCTCCGGCGCAAGATAGAGCAGGCGCGTCTGGCCCGCCGCAACGCGGCGCCATGCGGCGACATTGGCATCGCGGTCGAGTGAGGAATTGATCGTATCGGCCGCCACGCCGGCAAGACGCAATGCGGCGACCTGGTCCTGCATCAACGCCACCAGGGGCGAAACGACGATGGTGAGCCCGCCCAGGACCAGCGCCGGGACCTGATAGCAGAGCGATTTGCCAGCGCCGGTCGGCATCACAGCCAGCACATGACGCCCGGCCAGCAGCGCCTCCGTCACAGCGTCCTGGCCGGGCCGAAAATCATCGAAGCCGAACACGTCCTTCAGGACGCGCCGCTTAGGATCCTCCGCCCGGACGCTCGCCGTCGATACCTGCATCAGGGAATTTCTATGATCGGCGCCGCCTGAAAAGGCAGGGCGGGAACGGTCAGGAGCAGCGGTGGCATGACCTGCCAAAGCTCCCCGGCGAATCTCCAGCTGACTGCCTTGACCGCGGTTTCGAACACTTGATCCCCCTTCAAGTCCTGTCTCCGTCGGCGCCAACTGAAAGAATATCTCCCTCATTGGCGGATATGGGATCGTGATTCCAGCCCCTATTCGCTTTGGCTGTGAATATCGCGTCGACTCTGGCCGGTTAATCCTATCTTCATCATAATTCGGCAGGTTCAGGTTCTGCGGTGATGTTTTGAGTACCGCGGCGCCACAAGCGCCCAGGCAACACGCCCGCGTCTCTCCGGAGGCGCGGGCTTTTCGTTTGCGGGATATGCTGGAAGCGCCTGCCCCTCGGCCGGACACACGCCGCGATGACCTGCCTTCACGCGGCTTCAGTCGATAAAATCGGCGCGGTGCGGCGTAAAGCTGTCGACCAGGCGCCCGGCCTCGAGCGCCCTGACGCCATGAACCAGGTTGGAAGGGACAATGAAGCTGCTTCCCGTCTCCAGGATCTCGGTCCTGCCGTCGATGGTGACCTCGAAGCGGCCTTCGGCGACGTAGCTCGCCTGGACATGCGGGTGCGAATGCAGCGCGCCGACACCGTCCTTGTCGAACCCGAACTCGACCATCATCAGTTCGTCCGTGTGCAGCAGCACACGCCTGCGATTGCCGTCCGGCGTCGGCGTCCATGCGCCCTCGCCGGCGTGCGAGAAGATCTTCGTTCCGGTCATCGCCAAATCCTCCTCATCGCGCCAGCCAGCCGCCGTCCACCGGCACCACCGCGCCATGCATATAGTTGGACGCCGGCGCCAGCAGGAAGACAGCCGCGTCGCCGATGTCTTCCGGACCGCCCCAGCGCCCGGCCGGAATGCGCGCCAGAATGGCGGCGCTGCGGTCTGGATCGGCACGCAGCGCCTCGGTGTTGTTGGTTTCGATATAGCCGGGCGCAATGCCGTTGACGTTGATGCCTTTCGACGCCCATTCGCAGGCGAGCAATCGGGTGATGCCGAGCACGCCGTGTTTCGAGGCGGTATAGGAGGCGACGCGGATGCCGCCCTGAAAGCTGAGCATCGACGCGATGTTGACGATCTTGCCGCGCCGCCCCGGATCGGCAAGCACGCGCCGGGCAAAGCTCTGGCCGAGAAAAAAGACCGTCTTCAGATTGACGTCCGTGACGTCGTCCCAATCGGCTTCCGTCAGATCGACGGCGTCGGCGCGCCGAATGATGCCGGCATTGTTGACCAGCCCATCGAGCGGCCCGGTTTCGTCCCAGACGCGATCGAGCATCGCCTGGGCGGCGGCATGATCGGCAAGATCGCAGCGTTCCGCCTCGAAGCGTCCGCCCACCGCCGCGACCTTTTCCGCCGTCTCGTCCATCGCCGAACGGCCGACGCCGACCACAGCACCACCGGCGCGCGCGATCGACAGGGCGATGCCTTGACCGATGCCGGTGTTGGCGCCGGTGACAAGGATGCGCTTGCCGGCGAGGCTGAAAGCCGAGAGGTCGCTCACCGCAGCTCTTCCATCGCTACCGGATCGACATCGGTATAGTCGACATTGTCGCCGGCCATCGCCCAGATGAAGGCGTAGTTGGAGGTGCCGGCGCCCGAATGGATCGACCATCCCGGCGACAGCACCGCTTCTTCATTGCGCATGACGAGGTGGCGGGTCTCGTCCGGTTCGCCCATGAAATGGAACACGCGCGCCGCTTCCGGTAGGTCGAAATAGAGGTAGGCCTCCATGCGTCGGTCATGCACATGGCACGGCATGGTGTTCCAGACCGAGCCTGACGCAAGCTGGGTCATGCCGACGACGAGCTGGCAGGTTTTGACGCCTCCGGCATGGATGAACTGGAAGATCGAGCGCTCGTTGCAGGTCGCCTGGCTGCCGAGGTCGAGCCGCTTGGCATCGCCGATGCGGATCAGCTGGCTGGGATGGCTCTGATGCGCCGGCGCGCTGAGTAGATAGAACTTGGCCGGCTCGGCCGGATTGACTGAGGCGAACGACACCTCATTGGCGCCCATGCCGAGATACAGCATGTCGCGCGGCTGCAGCTCGTAGGATTGGCCGCTCGCCTTCACCATGCCGGCGCCGCCTATGTTGACGGCGATCATTTCGCGGCGATCGAGAAAGTTCTTGGTCCCGGTCGGCTTGATCGCCTCCAGCGGCAGCGGCGTGCCCGCGGGCATGGCGCCGCCGACGATCATGCGGTCGTAATGCGTGTAGGTCAGGCCGATGCGGCCTAACTGGAACAGGCCTTCGATCAGGAAATTGTGGCGAAGCTCGTCCGTCCCCATCGCCGCGGCGGTAACAGGGTCGATGGCGAAGCGCGAGGTGAAGTCCGTGTGATTGTCAGTGTGATTCATTGCTGTCCCATTGGGCTGCCTCATTGGTCATTCGGTTGCCGCGGCCTTAACCGACTCAGCATAAAAACTTTGACGTGCGTGCAGCCGCTCACGATAGCGCTGCTGGCTAGCGGTGAGATGCGCGCGCATGGCTTCGCGCGCGGACTCGGCATCGCCTGTCGTAATGGCATTCAGGATCACCAGATGCTCGCCTTGCAGTCCCCGCTGGTAGACGTCGGATTGGGCGAGCTCGGTGGACCACGGTGACGTCACGTCGCAAGGAATGGCGCGCCGGCCGAGCACGTCGAGCATCTCGACATAGAACGGGTTGTTGGTGGCGCTGGCGATCGCGCGGTGGAAGGCAAGGTCGGCCGGACCCGTCGGCTCGCTGTTCAAGAGCAGCCTCTCGAACTCGAAGAACGCCTCCTGGATCGCCGCTTCCTGCGCGGCATTGCGACGGATAGCGGCGAGCCCGGCGGATTCGATCTCGATCGCCAGGCGCACTTCGAGCACGTTGAGCGCGATCGAATCCTTGCTGCCCATGTCCGCGGCCAGCGCGCCGAACATCGTCGATATATGCTCGGTGACGAAGACACCGGCGCCCTGGCGCGGCTCAACCAGACCGTCGG